>JAIOSZ010000350.1 GCA_021107335.1 Desulfuromonadaceae bacterium
TTGAAGGCATGCAGCGCCGCAGCGCCGATGGGTTACACATCGGACTGTTGCACGGTTCCCGGCAGGGCAGTCCGGAATGGAATTACCGCAAAAAAGATCTGCCCTTTTCTCTGGATGATCTCAAACGCTGGGACCTCGACTATGTGGCCCTCGGTCATTACCATAGCTACGAGGTGTTGTCCGAAAACGAAAGGATCTATGCCTGTTATCCTGGCGCTCCGGAAGGTAAACGTTTCGGCGAAAACGGACCCCGGTATTGCGCTTTAGTGACGGTCGACACCAACCAGGTAGTGGTTGAGCCCTTGGCGGTTAACGGCCGGGAACTGGCCGAGGAGACTCTCGATCTGTCCGGCTGTACCGAATTGGAAGAGGCCGTGCGGCGTGTCGGTGCTCTAAGCAGCCCCAAGTTGTTGTTACGCTTGACCCTGACCGGTATCCTTGAAGCTCCTGTGGATCTATCGGCATTGCAGAGTCGCTGCGAAGATGAATTTTTCTATCTTGAACTGCAGGATGAAACCCGTCTTTTCGATAGCGACTACGCTCGCCGTATCGAGCCGGAACAGACGGTTCGGGGTATGTTTGTCCGGAGTGCTCGAAAGTTGATGACGGAAGTGCAGGATGAGGAGCGACCGGTGATCGAGAGAGCCTTTCGCGAGGTATTGACTCGCTTTCGTGCTTTTAGCGGAGGCAAGCAATGATTCTGCGCAGTCTGGATCTGAAGCACTTTGGCAAGTTCGCTGAGCGGAGTTTTGATTTCCGGCGGGGTTTCAACCTGGTTGTCGGGGCGAACGAGTCCGGTAAGTCGACCATGATGGAGGCTATACCGGCGGCCCTTTTCGGCCTGCGAGATAAGGATCGCTACAAGCCCTGGGGAAGACAGGGAAGTTGCGAGGCAGCTCTGTCTCTTGAAAATGGTGGTTGCACGGTGCGTATCGAACGGGAGTTGCTCAGCGACCGGGTGCAATTGATTGAGCGTGACGATCTGTATCAGGTGCTTTATCAGTTCGACGGCAAGGCGGCCCCCCAGGGGCGTTCTTCGGAGCGAGCCGAATACCTTGATCAGCTTAATCGGCTGCTGGCTGTGGCCGATGAAGATATCTTTCGCTCCAGCCTCTTTTTCGGTCAGGGAGATCTGGAACTGGCCGATCGCAACGGACTGACCACTCGGCTCAAGGCTTTGTTGTCCGGGTTTGTCGAAGTCGATTATGACCGGGTTCTGGCGTCTTTAAGTGAAGATTACTTCAATATTACCCGCAAGAATCCCTGGGGCAAGGATAAGACCCGGCCCCGCCAGCTTGATGAACTGAGCGAACGGATCGAAGTGCTGCAACAGCGCTGGTTTGCTGCCGAGCAGGGCCTCAAAGAGCTTTCCTCCTTGCGGGAACAGATCGCTGAATTAAACGAGTCGATGGAAAAGAACCGGGCCGATCAGATCTCCGGTGAGCGTTATCTGGATTGGGTGCGTAAGCAGTGGCAGCTGGAAGAAAAGGAAGGCAGCCTGCGCAAGGATTACGGTCGGATTCATAAGGAGTCCGGCAAGGTTGAGGAGCTGGAAAAGCGCCGCGCCGATCTGGAAAATGAACTGGCCAAAACCGGATTGCCGCGGGAAATGCCGGAAGAACTGCCTCCCTTGCTTAGCGAAGGGGAAAGTATTCGTAAGGAGATGGTGGCTCTGCAGGCCGAGGCCAGTGCTTTGCAGCAGGAGTTGGCACAACAAGCTAATCCCGCAAAGAAAAGACCGGCTCTGATCACCGTGGCAGCCGTATTGATTTCTATCTTGGCGGGCTTGTTCGGCGGAGCTTTTAAGCTCCCCCTCTGGGGCTTGGCAGGGCTACTAACTGCAGTCTTTTGGGGCTTGCATCTGTGGCGTTGCTTTAACTTGGGAGGGCAACGTAACGATTTGCAGGAACAGCTTCAAATTGTCGAACGGCGACGGGATGAGGTAAGGGATCGGCGCATTGATCTTAGCAATCGTTTAGAGGTCCGTGGTCTGTCCTCTTCGCCGATTGAATTGGTTCGCATGCAAAAAAACCTGGAGAACCATCAGCAGTTGCTGGGCCAGATCAGGGAGGTGGAGAGTGCTCTGCACGTGTTGGACAATTCGGCACATCTAAGCGAAGAAAAAGACCATCTGACGCGCGAATTGGCTGTCCTTGACGAGCGAATGGAGCAGGACAAGCCCTTGCGCCAAGAGGAGTTGTTGAGTGCCGAGGAGCTACCGCAGGCCGAGGAACAGTTACAGCAGCTGCGCGAAACAATCCGCCAGAACGAGCAGCAATTACTCGAGTTGACCCGTCGCGAGGCGGCACTGCAGGGTGAACTGAGCAATCTACAGCAGATTGAAGAGGAAGGCGAACAGCTCAAGGAACGGGAGGTGGCGCTGCTGCAACAACGGGATGCGCTGGCCGTGGGCTATCAACTGCTGTCCGAGGCCGTCGATGAGTTCCGCCGCACCTATCTCGAACGCTTTGCTGCTGAGATCGGCCGTTATCTTGGCCTGCTGACCGCAGGGCGCTACCAGAAGGTCCGCTTGGCTGATGATTTTTCCCTTTCCTTACCGGGGCGGGGCAAGGACTGGCGGCCCGTTGAGTCTTACAGCCGGGGCACCAACGATGTGGTTTATTTTGCCGTGCGTTTGGCCCTGACCCGGCAACTGGCTAACGGCATGCCTCTGCCGCTGCTGCTCGATGATCCCTTGGTCAATCTCGATCAGCAGCGCCTGGCCGAGGCCCTCAATGTTCTCGAACGGCTCAGCAGCGAGCATCAGATCATACTGTTTAGTCACGACGAGCGTTTGCTGAAGCGGGCGACCCGCGACCGCTGGAACGTTGTGACCCTTGACGATCACGGTGGGAGCACCGCAACCGTTGCTCAGGAAGGGAAGGATGATGGAAAGCAACTGTCTTTTTTGTAACATCATCAACGGCAAGATACCGGCCAAGATTATCTACGAGGATGAACTGTTGGTGGTTATTGAGGATATTGCTCCCCAGGCACCTCATCACTATCTATTGATTCCGCGACAACATATTGCGACCACTAACGATTTGACCGAGGCTCATCGACAGCTGGTTGGACACGTGTTTGTGGTGGCCGCGAAGTTGGCTAAGCAGTTTGGCTTTGCTGAACAGGGCTTTCGAGTGGTGAACAATTGTATGGAAGGAGCCGGCCAAACCGTCTGGCACCTGCATTTTCACTTGCTGGGAGGTCGTGTCTTTCACTGGCCGCCGGGTTAAGGCTTTTTGCAAAGGGTGAGTGTCAGGATATGCTGATCAATCAGTTGCCTGTCACAATAGTCGTATGTTCAGAGTAGACTGAAAATTAAGGAGTTACCAAGTGGTAAAGGCCGATCGCCGAACTGAGCAGCGCATGGTCAATGAGATAATGGAGCTGCTGGTCACCCATTACGGCGGCGGGTTGACTGAAGAGGACCTGGATCAGGGTATTGAAGCTCTGCAGAGGGCTATCGAGGTAGCTCGCAAATCCCATGAGGGACAACTGCGTAAATCGGGCGAACCCTATTTTTTCCATCCCCTGCGGGTTGCCCATCGGGCGGCCCGTCATTGGATGGACTTTGCCTCAATCATCTCTTGCCTGCTACATGACGTGGTCGAAGACACGCCTGTCACTCTCGGCGAAGTCGAGGAGCAGTTCGGCGAAGAGGTGGCGCTGCTGGTCAATGGTCTGACCAAGGTGGCTACCGCTGAACTTAGCCGCGAGGCTCTCAAGGCTGAAACCTACCGCAAAACGTTGTTGTTGGCCATTGAGGATGTGCGGGTGCTGTGTCTCAAATTTTGGGATCGCATGGACAACCTCGAAACGATCAGTGCCCTTAACCCCACCAAGCAGGCGCTGATCGCCACCGAATCCCGTAAGATTTATGTTCCTCTGGCCCGCCACCTCGGCATGGGATCGGTCGCCACCAAGATGGAAGCGCTTTCCCTGCGTATTCTCTACCCCAGTCGTGCAGAGCGCTATCAGCGGGTGGTGCGGGCGTTGCAGATGCAGTCCGGGACCGGTTTGCGCAAGATCCGCTCCAATGTCTCGCAGGCCTTTGATCATCAGAAACTGAGTTTTGCCCTGCGGGATCGCTGGCGGCGGTTTTCTATCGCTGCGGTACGGGGAGTCGGTCGTGGTCTGGCTACCCTCTATACGTTGGAGATTCAGGTCGACACGACCATGGATGCCTATCTGGCTCTGGGCGTGCTACACCGCCTGTATAATCCCATCCCCGGCAAGCTGCGGGATCATCTGACGGTGCCGTCTCAGTTCGGCTATCAGTCCTTGAAAACTTCAGTGCAGGCCGGTGAATATCGCCTGCGAGTTGAGATTACCACCCGCAAACTGGCCCGTTTCAACGAGTCGGGAGTGTTGACCCCCGGCTTTGAGTTTCGCCTGGATAATTTTCAGGACTTGATGCGTTCCCTGTTGGAGGGGGAATCGGCAATCGATACGGCCAGCCTGCGGCTAGCATCGGCAAGTATTCAGGTCTATACGCCGCACGGTAAAATCTGCACCTTGCCCGAAGGGAGCAGCGCCCTGGATTTTGCTTTTGTTATCCATGAGAAGCTAGGTCTTTATGCCTGGCGTGCGCGTATTAATGGCCAGACTCGGCAGCTGAAAACTCGTCTACTCGATGGTGATCAGGTGCAGATAGAACGTAGAGAGGCACCGGGAGTGCTACCTAAATGGCTCGATTGGGCAGTTACTCCACGAGCCCGCAATCAGATTCGGCGTTATTTACGTAGTCGGGTCAAGGACGGCAAAGAGTCGCTAGATTAAAGTCTGGCGGCTTACAAGGAAGTGCTGCGGAGGGCGCCGTTTCCGGCGGCGACGGTCCGCAGGCTAACGGTTGTCAGGCGGGAAAGACGGTTGCTGCGAATGATGGCGCGGATTTCGGCGACATAGGCATCCCGCCGACTGGAGTAAAGACGCAGTCCGGCGGCCAGGTCGATTCCCCGCAAGGCTTGTTTTTGGGAACGCTTTTGCGCGCGAATAGTGCGTAGCGAGCCATAAGCACGGTGGGTATTGATATTATTCATGTAGGAACGCACCGAATCATACAGACTGGCGAAGCGTTGTACTTCATGACGCTGTTTGGCAGAGCGTTCTTTGGGTACCAGGCCGGTGCCGGTGGCATAGGTCCACTGGCCGAACAGGTTGTTTCCCTGTCGGGAAAAACGAGAGGTGCCGTAGCCTGATTCGGTAGCCGCCTGGGCCAATACCAGATCTGCTGGCAGGGTGTCGAGGCGCTCCAAAAGCTGTTTGCGGGTGTGTTGGTGGGTTAGCGGATTGTGGCGCAGACGGTAAGTTTTGATCAGGCGGTTAAGCAGCAGTTGCTGGGGAGCGGAAAGCGGCAAACCGGCCTCATTGTGACGCAGGGCGATGAGCAGTTGCTGGCGTTGCAAGGTGATTTCCCGGTTGGCCAGTAGTACCGAGGGCAACAGGGACAGGAAAAACAGCCGTTTACGCTCGGTGATATTCTGGATGCGATGGATGTCCTTCGGTAGAGCGGTGAGCAGGAAGGGCGGCACTCCTTGCTCAAGGGTGTCCCAGCGGTAGTTGTTCACGGTCAGGTAGTTGCTCAATCCCTGGTGGCTGGCCGGGCTAATCGTCTCAATAATACCGGTTTCAGGTGTCGGCCAGGAGAACGCAGACCGTTCGCAAGCGCTGATAAGGAAGGTGCTGCTCAATAACAGAATCAGCAACAGTATTTTTTGATATCGGGTCATGAATTGTTTCGTGCAGGCTTAATGGTTAATCGATCGCCTGCATATCACAGTGAGGCTGTGGCCTACTGGAGGAACAGTGAAAAGTTTTCGCCAAGAGCTGTGGTTTCAAGTGCCCCAAAGACAGGGGTATGTCAATATCACCCCGCAGGTTGAAGACTGCCTTCGTCAGAGTGGTATTCGAGAAGGCCTGGCGCTGGTCAATGCCATGCACATTACCGCCTCGGTATTCATTAACGATGACGAGTCGGGCCTGCATCACGATTTTGATCACTGGTTAGAAAAATTGGCTCCCCACGAACCGGTCGCCGGCTATCGGCACAATGTCGGTGAAGACAATGCCGCCGGCCAGCTAAAGCGGCAGGTCATGGGCCGCGAGGTGGTGGTTGCCGTGACAGAGGGCCAGCTCGATTTTGGTCCCTGGGAACAGATCTTTTACGGCGAATTCGATGGTTGCCGCCGCAAACGTGTGCTGGCCAAGATCATCGGCGAATAAAGTTGATGGCGTCGCAAAAAGTCCGCCCTACGGCGTTACGGCGTTTTTTCAGGACCTCGATATACTAGATGTATGCCTTCACCCCTGAAAAAAACACCAAGCCTTGTAGGACGAAATTTTTGCTTAGCCATCCTATAAGTAATTGCGAATGCATCAAAGTAAGTCCTGTTATCTGTTGTCTCGGTCTTTTATTGTGCCGGTGGCTGCTTGTTGCCGGTCTGTGGAGACTTCTTTGGTGGCCGACTGGCGCTGATCAACAGCTTGTTGTCGGTAAAGCTTTCGACCTCGCCGGCAAAGGTTTCGACCTGAAAATAGTCTTGAATCTCATCGCTGGCTTCAATGAACAGCTTGTTTAACTGCTGTACCTCGTCTCGATTCAAACCCGATCGCTTAGCCCATTCCTGAAAATCATGGGTTTTTTTCTGCACTGTGGTTTCGTGTAGAATAAAACCGGCATCGATGATCATCTGTTCCCAATCTGCTTTGGTGAAGGCACGGATGTGAGTCTGGTCGCGCATTCGTTCGTAACCGTGCTGGAACTCGGCAATGTGCGGCTCGTCAGCGAGCAAGGTGTCGATGATCACCATGCGGCCGCCGCGGCGCAGCACCCGGTGAAATTCTTCCAGAGCTCGCGGTACATCGGGGAAGTGGTGCGGGGCGATGCGGCAGACCAGCAGGGTAAAGGCCCCGGCAGGAAAGGGCAGGTCCTCGGCGTCGGCTTCGCGGAAGGTAACGTTTTCTACGCCACCTTCTTCGCTAATAAATTCCTGTGCCTTTTTAAGCATCTGCATCGCCAGGTCGGAGGCGACTACGCTTCTGACCAACGGTGCGAAATAGAGGGCGCTATGCCCGCCACCGCAGGCAACATCCAGTAAAATATCGTCGCTGGTCGGTTGCAGCATACGTGCTGCTTCGGCCAGATCTGTAGACTGGGAAAAACTGGGACTGCGAACATAGCCCTCGGCGGTGCGGCTGAACTGTTCCCTGACCTTATCTTTAAAATTTTTGGCCATGAAAAACTCCTGGATTGTTACAATTATACCACTCTGGTTAAATCTTTGGGGGCCGCAGCTCTTTTCTCAGACCGCTCGGCAGATCGGGCAAGATAGCACGAAAAACCCTCATTGGGAAGCATTGTCATCTTCGGCAGAGTTGCCCTCTTGAGGATCCTGCTCAGCGGTTTCCCGTTCGAGGAGCTCAAGCAATTCCATCAGTGGTATCTGATAGGTGTCGCCTAGGTGGCTAAGGTTCTCTAAACTGCTTAGCAAGCGCCTGGTTGCACTCAGGGCCGACTTGCAGTGGCGCATTCTTTCCGCTTGCGGATCGCTGTTGCTGGCAGCGGTCATTTCTTTGAACTGCTTCAGCACGGTGGGGTGGCTGCGGGCTTGCTCCAGGGCCGTTTTGCGCAAGGCATCATATTGTTCACCCGATAGTTGCTCCTCTTGGCGTGCCTGTCGTAGCAGATCGACGGTGCGATAGTCCGGCAAGGGGTTCAGTTCGGCCTGGCGGCTGAGCAGTTCCGGTTCTTCCTTGGCCAGATAGTTGTAGGCCCGGGTCAGCTTCAAGGCGGTCGGTTTTTTAATACGTACCTCTTGGGTACAATAGTCCTCAAAAGACTCATAGCCCCAGTTGCGATAGAGATGCTCCTGGTTGACCTTGAGCAGTTCTTCTCCCAACTCCACCCAGGAAGATTTGAACCGGCGGGCGCTGTTGAGAACGCGATAACGCTCCGATGCAGGATCGAGTTGCTGCATGATCTCTTCTATATGCTGTTCAGATTTTGTTTTCGGTGATTGTTCCAGCACGGCAGAGCTCCATTGGTTAGGGGCGACAGGTCTATGGGGGAGACAGAGTCCAGAGAGGTCATAATATCTATAAATATACCAGAGTACCCATTATTGGTCTTGGTGCGGCGTCCCCTTATCGGTACAATAGCGCCGCTAAGATTTCTGTGAACCGCTAGAAAAAGGTTAGTCGATGACTTTAAAAAAATGTCAGGTCGGTCCTCAAACTGTGACCATGCTCGAATTGGGCCATCCTTGGGTGTTGGCCGATCGTTATACCAAGAGCTGGCCGGCCGGGCAGGCCGGTGAACTTGTGCAACTGTGTGATCCGCAGGGCCGGTTGCTGGGTACCGCATTGCTTGATCCCAAAGAACGTATCGTCGCGCGAATGCTGGAACAGGGTCCTATGCGCCTCGACCGGGCCTGGTTGCAGGGTCGGATTGAGCAGGCCGTAGCGTTACGCAATCATCATGCTCGTCTGGTCGATACCAACGCTTACCGGCTGGTCAACAGCGAGGGCGATGGCTTGTCGGGGTTAACCGTTGATCGTTATGATGACTTTCTGATGGTTCAGTATTTCACCCGGGCCTGGAAACCTCATCTGCCCCTAGTGGTTGAGGTGCTGCAAAGGGTGCTGCAGCCCAAAGGGATCTACGCCAAGTTTCGTCCGCAGCAGACCCGTCAGTTGGCGAGCGGCGAATCGAAGCGCTACAGCAAGCTGATGGCCGGAGAGGCCGCTCCAAAACGATTGACGGTCATGGAAAACGGTCTCAATTTTCTCGTCGAACTGGAAGAAGGTCTCAATACCGGCCTGTTTTGCGACCAGCGCGATAATCGCGCCGATCTGATGGAACGGGTGGCGGGGCAAGAAGTTCTCAACCTGTTTGCCTATACCGGGGCCTTTTCTGTGGCCGCCGCTGCCTCTGGAGCCAAGCGCGTGACCAGTGTTGATGCTTCATCTGCTTATCTTGACTGGGCACGGGACAACTTTTCCGCCAATCGCCTCAATCCGAAGCGCCACGATTTTCTGCTGGGCGACTGTTTTGAAGTGCTGGCTGACCTGGGCCGGAGCGGTCGGCGCTTCGATACCGTGATTATGGATCCGCCTTCCTTCTCAACCGTGGGCAAGAGTCGCTTCACCACCAGCGGCGGCACCGCAGATTTGGTAGCGGCCGCTTTGGAATTGCTACCCCGTGGCGGTCTGCTGATCACCTCTTCCAATCATCAGAAGGTCGACCTGGCCGATTATCTCAAAGAGCTGCGGCGCGGCGCAGTGCGTGGCGGTTGCCAGCTGCGGGTGATTGAAGTTGTCGGTCAGGGCGCG
>JAIOSZ010000256.1 GCA_021107335.1 Desulfuromonadaceae bacterium
ATACTCATATTTCTGTAACGCCCTTTGCAAGGAGGCGAAGATGAACCAAGAGGAGATTCTGAACTTCATAGCGACCCTGGACCATCGGTTGCTGGCCGCAGCAGCAGTACTGCTACTTCTTTTTCTGCTGTTCTGGCGGGTGTTTCGCCGGACCACCCGTATTGAGCGCGAAGTCGCCGGTCTCCATGAGCGGCTGGAGAGGATTCGCGAAGAGGTTCGTTCCATCTCACGACCCGGTTCGGTGACCGTAGTGCCGGCCAAAGAGGCTACGGTGGCTGACGAAGAAGTAACGCCAGCCCCCTCCGAAGTGCCGGATCTGGTGGCAACGCAGCCTGAGGAAGAAGATGTGTTGAGCCGTGCGGTCGCTTCCCTGGCCGCAGCGAATGCGGACGAAGGTCTGGACACCACCGAGAATGAGGCTAGCTTTTCTTTCGATCAGTCCTTTGATCCCGAATCAGAAGAAATAGCGGCGGATATGGACGAATCAACGGTTCCGTCCGATGAGCAGCACTTTTCCTTTGGTGAGCCGGAGGAAGCTCCGGTCGCTTTTGAAGAACCTGCAGTTGAAGAACCTGCAGTTGAAGAACCTGCAGTTGAAGAGCCTGCAGTTGAAGAGCCTGCAGTTGAAGAGCCGGCTGCTCCCGTTGTTGACGAGCCTGAGTCTTCAGCTGCTGCCGAAGAGGCCTCCTCGGGAGTGGTCAGTCTGGAGGGGGATCCGGCTCGCCCCGGTGTCAGCATGGTGCGGTGTCTGTCCTGCAATTACAAGCTGGCCTATCCTGAAAAGTTGGCTGGAAAACGGGTGCGTTGTCCGTCCTGTCGCACCGGCCTCGATTTGCCCTAAGAGGTGACGAGGGAGTTTTTATCGCCGCAGTTGTCGGCCAGGAATTGTCTGCCAGAAGGAATGGATGGGTAATCAGAGTGATTCGATCCAAACTCATAGGGATGTTGTTTCTGTTCGGTCTGTCGCTGACGGCAGCGTTGCCGGCTAGTGCTGCAGATGGGCAACAGGAGCTCGATCACTATCGCTTGTTGGTTTGGCTGGTGACGGCACTGTTGTTTCTGGTGGTGGCGCTGTTCCTGTCGATTTTGCGCCGCAGTCGCCGCAGCAGGCAGTTCCTGCACCAAGAAAGCTCGCGACGGCATGAGGCAGTCACCGCCCTGAAAGAGAGCGAAAGGCGATTTCGAGAGACCGTCGACTTACTGCCACAGAGTGTTTTTGAAACGGACTGCGCCGGCAGGGTAGTATTCTGGAACCGTTGTGCCCTCGATTTGAGCGGTTACAGTGCTGAAGACCTGGCCGGTGGCCTTCTGTTGTCCCAGCTGTTTACCGTTGAAGAAGCCGATCATCTGCAAGAGGTCTTTCTGCAGGTAATGACCGGGCAACGTCTGGTGAACAGTCAGTTCACGGTGCGCAAAAAGGACGGTTCGACCCTGCCTGCCCTCATATCCGCCGATGCCATGGCCTCGCAGGGGCAGGTAATTGGCCTTCGCGGCAGTATCGTCGACATCAGCGACCGGGTGCAGACCGAAGAAACCCTGCGCCAGAACGAAGCCCGCCTCAACTATCTTGCCTATCACGATACTCTGACCGACCTGCCGAATCGGGCTCTGTTTCAGGATCGCCTTGAACATGCCCTGGCCCGCGCCCGACGGTTTGGCAGTCAGCTCGCTCTGCTTATCATCGACCTCGATCGTTTCAAGAACTTTAATGACTCCTTAGGCCACGATATGGGTGACCAGGTGCTGTGGAAGATTGCCTGCCAGCTGCGTAATGGTCTGCGTGAGGTCGACACCCTGGCCCGCATCGGTGGCGACGAGTTCGTCATAGTGCTGGAAAATATCGCCTCACAAGCGGATGTGGTCAAGGTGGCAAAAAAGGTCCTCTCGCTGGTGGTTCAGCCGATCAGCTTGCGGGAGCATCAGCTGTTTCTTACCGCCAGTATCGGCATCAGCCTCTATCCCCAAAATGGCGAGGATGTCAGCAGCCTGATGCGCAAGGCCGATCGGGCCATGCATCAGGCCAAAAACAAAGGTGGCGATTGTTTCAGTTTCTTATCCGCCGTCGACGACGATCTGGCTGAGGAACGATTGTTTCTGGAAAACGATCTGCGGCAGGCCGTCGACCGCCATGAATTGCTGTTGCACTACCAGCCACAGATCGATCTGGTTTCTGGACGCCTGGTCGGGGTGGAGGCGTTGGTACGTTGGCAGCATAGCGTGCGCGGCATGATTTCGCCGGGGGATTTTATTCCCTTGGCCGAAGAGACCGGCCTGATCGTTTCCATTGGCGAATGGGTCCTCAGGGCCGCCTGCATTCAGGGGCAGCTCTGGCAGCAGGCCGGGCTGCCGCCGGTGAGGGTGGCCGTGAATATTTCAACCTGGCAGATTCGGCAGCCAGATTTTGTCGACATGGTGGAGGGCATTCTTGAGGAAAGCGGTTTTGACCCGCAACTGCTGGAGCTCGAAATCACCGAAAGTGCGGTTATGGACAATGTACAAGAGGCTGTGCGGATTCTGAATATTTTTCAGCAGCGGGGGATTTCCTTGGCCATGGACGATTTCGGCACAGGCTATTCCTCACTAAGTAGCCTGCAGCGGTTACCCCTGTCCAAGCTCAAGATCGACCGCTGCTTTATTCGTGAGGTAACCACCAATGCGAGCGATGCTGCCCTGATCAGTTCAGTCATTGCCCTGGGTCGAACCATGGGGCTGGGGGTCGTGGCCGAAGGGGTCGAAACAGAAGAGCAGTTGCAGTTTTTACAGCAGAAGGATTGTGCTCAAGTGCAGGGTTTTCTGTTCAGCAAGCCCCTGCCGGCACGCGAGGTCGCGGCGCTCTTTGAACGCAGCTTTGTTTCCCCCCCTGTGCCACCCACTCCAGATGTGACGTCGCTGACAGCTGGCGATTGACCCCTCTTCCCTGTTTTTG
>JAIOSZ010000316.1 GCA_021107335.1 Desulfuromonadaceae bacterium
ATGACCGCCCTGGTGATCATCCTCACCGGCGCCTATGAGAGTGGCCTGAGCGGCGCCGAGCTCACTGCCAGCGCCTTCAATCTCGGTATGCCGGGAAAGGGGGGCTATATCGTTGCTATCGGTATCGCCTTTTTTGCCTTTTCCACTGCCATCAGCTGGTCCTATTACGGTGATCGTTCAGTGGAATATCTCTTCGGACCCAAGCTGATCATGCCCTACCGAGTGCTGTTCTGCCTGCTGTTGCCGGTGGGCGCAGCCATTGAGCTGGAGCTGGTGTGGGCCATCTCCGATATCTTCAATGCCCTCATGGCCTGGCCCAACCTGGTAGGCTTGCTGTTCCTCAGCCCGCTGGTGTTGCGTATGACTCGAGAATACTTTGCCGACCCAGCACGGGTTTATCCTCGGAGCTAATGGGTAGTCATTGATGGTTTTATTGTTAACGTGTAACATGGATAGGCGCACGAGTTGTGCGGTTATGTGACAGGCAAAATCTGTGAGGACTGTATGAATCTTTATTTTCGATTGCTTTGGATGATCTTGAGGCTCTGGTTCCGGCCGGGGTCGGTATCGCTGACAGAGCCCTTTCGACGTTCTTTTCGCGTATTGCCCAGCGACTGCGATTTTAATCTGCATCTGACCAACAGCCGTTATTTTGCCTTGATCGATGTGGCACGGGTCGAACAGCTGGCTCGGTTGAAATTAATCGCTCCGCTGCTGAAAAAACGGTGGATGCCGCTTCTGAATGCTAGTGAGATCACCTTTATACGGCCGCTGCCCCCTTTGAAAACGTTCGACATCGTTACCCGCATCGTGACCTGGGATGAAAAATATCTCTACCTTGAACAACGCTTTGAGACTCCCGGTACCCTGCATGCCGTTTCATTGGGTCGCGCCGCCTTTGTGCATGGCCGGGAGTTGGTGCCGCCGGCCCAGGTTGCACTATTGGCCGGACATTCGGGTGAAGCGCCAGACAGTCCTGCCGTCATCGAGGGTTGGCACGTTCTACTGAAAGAGAAGAAAGTGCATTTTGCAGCAGAATCCTGAAAGCAAACGACTTACATATCTTTTAATTACAGGGGGAAATCGGTGAAACAGACAGACGATCCAGGTAGTTGGAATCCCTATCTGGCCGGTGCCCTGACCGGTCTGGTGGCCGTTGCCTCGGTGTTTTTTCCGGCAAATTTTTGGGAGCCTCGACGTCCTTTGTGCGCAGCGCCGGCATGTTGGAGCGGCTGGTCAATTCCGAGCGAGTGGCCCAAAACAGTTATCTCAGCAAATATCTTCAGCCCGGCGTGTCGGGTATCGACTGGCAGTGGATGTTTGTGATCGGTATTCTGCTCGGCGCCTTGATTGCCGCCGCCACTTCTGGGTCCTTTCGCTTGCAGGTGGTGCCCGATATGTGGCAGCGGCGTTTCGGTGGTAAAACCGCTTTCAGCCGTGCGCTGACCGCCTTTGTCGGCGGTGCCATATTGTTGTTCGGTGCCCGGTTGGCCGGCGGCTGCCCTAGCGGCCACGGCTTGAGCGGGGTTATGCAACTGGCGGTGAGCGGTTTGGTGGCTCTGGTCTGTTTCTTTGCCGGCGGCATGTTGGTCGCGCGTCTGCTCTATGGAAAGGGGGACGAATAATGAACCTGCTGATTTGGGGACTGGCGACCGGGATCGCTTTCGGCTTTCTGCTGCAAAAAGGCCGGGTGTTGCGCTACGATAAGCAGCTCGGAGCTCTGCGGCTCATCGACATGACCATTGTTAAATTTATGTTCTCTACGGTGCTGGTGGGCATGGTCGGTATCTATCTGCTGCACGATATGGGGCTGATTTCCCTCAAGCTCAAGGCAACGATTCTTGGCGGCAATATCATCGGTGGTCTGATCTTCGGCGTAGGCTGGGGCCTGGTCGGTTACTGTCCTGGTACCTCTATGGGCGCAATCGGCGAGGGACGGGTCGATGCTTTCTGGGGTATTCTCGGTATGCTTTTCGGTGCCGCCGTTTATGCTGAGGTCTATCCTCAACTGAAGACGAGCGTGTTGACTTGGGGCAACTTTGGCAAAATCACCTTGCCGCAGTTGTTGGGGATTAATCACTGGCTGATCGTCGTTGTGATGATCGTTTTAGCGCTGGGCATGTTTCGCTGGTTTGAAAAGAAGGGGCTTTGAGCCGGATAATCCTGGGTGCGATTCAGCCTGGCCTGTAATCCAAAAGAGGCGGTTCCCGTTTCGGGCGCTGCCTTTGATTTTGGGCCCTTGCAGTTACCGGACGCTTCGCCTGGGATAATTAGGGTTCGGCGCTGCCGGTTCTGTGAGGCCATGATTTTCCCTCCTAAAAAGCCTCGACCAGTATCCGACAGATCCGTTCAATCTGGCCGGCGGTCAGTTCGGGGTACATCGGCAGCGACAGAACCCGCTCGGAAGCCGCTTCGGTCACCGGCAAGGATTGCTCGGCACAGGAGCAGCGCATGGCCTTCTGTCGATGCAGCGGGATGGGGTAGTAAATAGCCGAGGCGATCCCGACCGCATTCAGAGCCGTCTGGAGTGTCTCCCGGACTTCGGTCATAATCGTATACTGATGGTACACGTGGTGCCCCTTGCCATTTTCCACCGGGGTAACCACGTTGGCGTCGGCAAGATGGCTGTTGTAGCATTGGGCATTGCAGCGCCGCGCTTCGTTATAGCTCTCGATCCGTTTGAGCTTGGCGCGAAGCACCACGGCCTGTAGTTCATCGAGGCGGCTGTTGAAACCGATTATCTCATGCCGATAGGTTATCCGGCTGCCGTGGTTGCGCAGCATCCGTAGACGCTCGGCCAGTTCCTCATCATCGGTAACAATCATGCCGCCATCACGGAAACAACCGAGATTCTTGCTGGGGAAAAATGAGAAACAGCCGGCGTCACCCCAGGCACCGGTCATTTTACCGTTGTACGCGGCACCAAAGGACTGGGCACAGTCCTCGATCAAGCGCAGGCCATACCGCTCACACAGCTCCACAATGGGATCGAGGTCGGCGGGCTGCCCGAACAGGTGAACCGGCAGCACGGCGCGGGTTCGATCGGTGATGGCCGCCTCGATCAAGGTGGGGTCGATGTTGAAGGTTTCGGGATCGATGTCGACGAACACCGCTTTGGCACCTACATAGCGAATCGCCTCGCCGGTAGCAATAAAGGTAAAGGGTGTGGTGATCACCTCATCGCCCGGTCCGATGCCGCTGGCCAACAGCGCCAAGTGCAGGGCATCGGTGCCGGAAGCAACACCAATGGCGTACCGTACCCCGCAATAGGCGGCAATCTCCCCCTCCAGTGCGGCGCCGTGAGGGCCCAATATATAGCGAGTCGAATCGAGCACCTCCTGAAAACCGCTCTCGATTTCATGTCACAGGACCTCGTACTGGCCCCTGAGATCTACCGTCGGTATTTGCATAAATCCATCCTGACTGAGTTTCTAGCAAAAAACAGGCGAGGGTTCTGTCCTGCTGACCTCGCCTATCGGTGTACCGCTAAACAGTTGCGGGGCGCCCGAGTTGAGCGCTGATCTGCAGCGCCAGCTCCAGCGCCCGTTTACCGTCCTCCCCGGTAACCAACGGACGGGAGCCGGTCCTGACCGCTTCTAGAAAAGCACCGATTTCGGCCATCAGGCTGTCACCTTCTTCAAATTTCTGCTCCTTGATGGCAATGCCCGGCAGACCGGGAATCGGCATGCCTGCGCCGTCCTTGCGGCAAACGGCAATTTTACGTTTCTGGTAGTCGATGGCTAAGTAGGCATCCGACTGGAATATGCGAATCTTACGCATGGCGTATTGGCTTACCCGGCTGGCGGTCACGTTGGCCACGCAGCCGTTGTCGAATTCGATCCGGGCGTTGGCGATATCCCCCTCCTCGGAAAGAATAGGCACGCCGACGGCACTGATACGCTTAACGGCGGCCGGCACCATACTGAGGATGATGTCGATGTCGTGAATCATCAGATCGAGCACGACGTCGACGTCGGTGCCGCGCGACCTAAATGAAGTGAGGCGATGGGACTCAATAAACATTGGGTTTTTCAAAATGCCATTGAGTGCAGCGATGGCTGGATTGAAACGCTCCAGATGCCCGACCTGCAACGCGACACCCTGTTTCTCGGCAGGTTCGATGAGTTCATCGGCTTCCGCGGCCGTCTGGGTGAACGGTTTCTCGACCAGCACATGGCAACCGGCGGCAAGCAGATCGCGGGTCACCGAATAATGGGCACAGGTTGGAACCGCCACCGATGCCATATCGA
This sequence comes from Desulfuromonadaceae bacterium, assembly GCA_021107335.1. GTDB lineage: Bacteria > Desulfobacterota > Desulfuromonadia > Desulfuromonadales > Syntrophotaleaceae > Syntrophotalea_A. Next base: position 4,251 of record JAIOSZ010000316.1, read on the forward strand.
TGCGGTCGAGAAGCTGATGGTAGTCAGTGAAGGCGCTAGTACCAGTTTCAGCAGCCACGGCGGCGGCTTTCTCCGCATCGCTATCGACCACCCCAACCAGATCAACCCCATCCAGAGCCGCATATTTCTGTGCATGAAATCTACCCAGGTATCCGACCCCGATTACTGCAGCACGCAAATTGGCCAACGGAAGCTCCTTGTATGCTAGCGCGCGATCCCTCGCGAACTATTACGGAAGAAGGTAACAAATGCTTCGAGCTCCATGCACCCTTTGAGCTCGATTTCAATCTTTTCCAAAGCTTCTTTGGTGCGCATGCCGGAGCGAAAGACCATTTTATAGGCCCGCTTGATATCGCGAACAGCATCGTCGGAAAAGCCGCGCCGTTTCAGACCGATCTGATTTATGCCAACCGTCTTGGCCCGGTCGCCCTGGGCAATGGTGAAGGGGGGAATATCCTGGGCGACCATGGAACCACCGCTGATCATGACATGGCTGCCGATTCGGGCAAACTGATGAACGGCACACAATCCACCGAGAATGGAGAAATCGTCGACCGTTACATGGCCGGCCAGATTCGCGCTGTTGGCGAGAATAACTTGTTTGCCGATAAGACAATCGTGGGCGACATGAGAATAGGCCATGAGTAGATTGTCGTTACCGATCACCGTCTGACCTCTACCTGCCGGTGTTCCCCGGTTAATCGTGACAAATTCACGCACCGTGTTACGGGCACCCATTTTCAACAGGGTTTTTTCCCCCTTATAATTCAGATCCTGTGGAGCCGCTCCGACCGACGCGAATTGAAAAATGCGGTTGTCCTGACCGATATCCGTCCAGCCCTCAACTACAGCATGGGCGCCGATGGTGGTCCCAGAACCGATGGCTACATGCTCTCCGATAACGGCATAAGGACCTATTTCAACTCCCTCGGCGATCTGCGCCCCTTCGTGAACTATTGCTGTTTGATGAATCATATTCCCTCAAGACTTTTCGCGTGGAGTAAAGGTCGCTTTAAGTGCCGCGTCGTTCTTTACATAGGCTTTGACCTGGAAACAATGAATGCCAGCAGTAAAGTATATCATTAAGTTTTCAAGTCGCAACACGGCGTCCTCAAATGCCCTTAGTTCTACGCGCCTGGCGGCTTGATTCAAACTGGACAGATCCCGGTTGAGCACTTTGCCGAGTCCCCTCAACTGCAGTTCGGCGAATTGCCTGACAAACCAATTTTGTTGAAATGGAAAGGGGCAGCCGGTTATGACCGACTGCCCCTTTTGTTTGCTCCGATACCGGTGTGCAAAGTTCGGCTTCCCACTGTCAGCTGCCGCTGTTTCGTACCTTTGCTCCCAAAGTATCGGTGAGGCGTGTCAGGGCCGGGGAATGATCGTCAGGATCGAGATGCACTTCGAGAATCGCAGGCGTATCGGTGTGGGCCAGGGCCGTCTGAAGGGCTTGCTCAAAATCCGATTCGGTATAGACCTCAAACCCCTGGCCAGAGCCGATCAGCTCAGGCAGTCGGCTGAAGCGCCAGGCGGGAATATCGTTGAAGCTGCCGTCAGTCATGGGCCGCTCGGTACCGTAGCCGCCGTTGTTGAGTACCACCACGATGGGCGACAGGCCGAAGCGAGCCGCGGTGGAGATTTCCATGCCGGTCATCTGGAAGGCGCCATCGCCCACTAACACCAAGGGGCGCAGGTCGGGGCGGGCCAGCTGGGCGCCGATGGCGCCGGGGACGGCAAAACCCATGGAGGTATAATAGGCCGGGGAAAGAAAGACCCCCGGGTGGCGAATGGTCAGGTCTGTGGCAGCGAACATCGCATCGCCGGGATCGGCCAGCAGCACGATATGCTCGTCGATAAAGGTTTCCAGATATTCGAAAAGACGGCGGATGGTGATGGGTCTATCCTGCGCTTCAAAGGACTGTGGCGCTGCAGCTACCTTTCTGGCGGCTGTGGTTCGCTGTGGTAGATTCTGGTCGAGCAAGCCGGCCAAAAAATCGCCCAGCAGCACTTCGGGGTACTGATGGAAGGCGATGGAGCTGCCGTCGCTGGAAGAGGAGATGGTCAAGGCCTGGTCGAGTTTGGCGGTAAAGATGCCGAGGTTGACGTCGGTCAAAAAAGCCCCGAGCATCAATAGGCAGTCGCTCTGTTCTACCGCCTGCCGGGCCTGCTCCTGACCCACGGCCCCTTCGTAGACGCCGAGAAATAGAGGGTGGCCTTCGCACAGGGCTGATTTGCTCAAGGGGGTGGTGGCGAAGGGGATACCGGTGGCTTCGAGAAACTGCAGCAGCGACTGCTGCAGGCCGAAGCGTTGGATCTCGATGCCTGCGATCAGCACGGGCCGCCGGGCACCGGCGAGGCGCTGGGTGGCTTCAGCCAATGCCTCCCGCAGGGCGTTGGGATCGCTGGCTGGTGCCGAGGGTTGCGAATTACCGCGGCAGCTGCAGAGTGTCTCGGTCAGGTCGCGGGGAAGTTCGATATATACGGGTCGTTTGTGGCGCAGCGCAGCCGCCAGGACTCGGTCGATCTCGCAGCAGCCGTTATCGACGTCGATCAGATCGGTAGCGGCTACGGTGAGATGGCGAAAGATGTTGAGCTGGGTGTCGAAATCCCGCACTTTATGGTGCAACAGCGGGTTTCGATGACGCTCGTTGAGCCCCGGTGCCCCGCTAATGACCACCAAGGGTGATTTCTCGGCAAAGGCCTGGGCGGTGCTGTTGGCGATCTTCAGGCCACCGACGCAATAGGTGACGCAGACCACACCGAGACCCCGCAGTCGGGCATAGGCATCGGCAGCGAAGCCCGCTCCCTGTTCGTCGCAGGTGTTGATGAGCTGCAGGGGGCTCTCTTCTAGCTGACGGTAGAAATCGAGAATATAATCGCCAGGTACGCCGAAGACATGGCCGACGCCGAGGTCTATGAGGCGGCGAATGAGATAGCCGCTGACGGTAGTTTTACCTTCCATGACACCTCCTGCCCGGCGCCCGACAGGCTTTTTAACGCCGGGATGGTTGCACTGGTCTATGGGGGCAGCCAGAGTGGCTCCAGTTGTTCTTAGAATAGCAAGTTTTGCCCCTCGATGTAAAAGCAGCGAAACTTAACAAGGATGGCGCAGGTTGATCGTCAGAGAAGAAGCTTAGGCTGAAAACGGGAAAGGGGGCGGTGCGAAGCGCGTACCATAAGGACGTGGCGCTTATTAAGCGGTCCATCAAAGGGCGAGCTATCACTGGGCCGGACCGGTTGACCACCGGCAAGAACCGGCCCAGTGAAGGTTTAGATGCACGTCTGTTAGCGGCCGGGCAGCCGAGTCGAGGTCTGTTTTTCCAGGCGTTCTTTTTCCTCAGCATATTCGATGCTGTATCGAGCCCAGGGCCGGACTTTAAGGCGGGGGTAGCCGATAGTTTCTTCGGTGCCTTCGCAGAGTCCGTATTCTTTGGTGTCGAATTTAGCCAGAGTCCGGTCGACTTCTCGTAACAGTTTGGCTTCCTTGTCCAGAACCCGCAGCTGAACAGCTTGCAGCTGATTGATGGCAGCCTGGTCCAGTTCCTCAAGGTTGTCGTCCGGATTAAATTCCTTATCGCGTGAGCGCATAATGGCGATGGACTTGATCAGTTCCTGGCGTTTAGCTTCCAGCATCTGTTGCAATTCCTGCCATTGTTGCTCGTTCAAACCGTTGATATCTTTTGTTTTTGTTACCATCTTCATCACCTCCGAGTCTCAACTTGGTATGGCCAGCAGATTGAGCATTAAATGTAGCATACTCGGCGGAAATTTCCTGAAAAATGTTGCAATTCGTCAGCCCGATCGAGGCAAGGGCTGTGGGGATGTGGTTCGCGTTTAGCGGGTCAGGCTTCAGGTTTTAGTTTGGGCGGTAGTTTGCTACCCAATTCGATCAGGGCGCGAGCGATCTGGCCGGGTTGATCGGGGGTGGGGTCGAGCACGATGATGCGTTGCGGATCTCTTTGCGACAGGCCGAAGAGATAGGTTTTGTCGTAATAATCGAGAATGGCGTGAGCTGCATAGGAGATGTCGCCGTTGGTGATGGCCTGCAGAATGGCGAGGGACTGCTCGCCGCCGAGTCGCTTACTGATATTGGTGACTGCTGCGGCCAGTTTTTCCGGCGCTTCGCTGCCGTAATCGACGCATAGCCGTTTAACTCGCTGTTCCCGCGGCACGTCGATGCGCACCGCCGGGGCTTGGCGCATCTGTTGATAAAAGGCTTCGTTGACCACCGCCCGTCCGATTCGGCGACTTTCGTCTTCGACCCAGATCGGTCTGTCGGCAACCAAGGTTTGTAATTGGGCACTGATGTCGTTTTCGAATTGTTCTGTGGTTGGTTGCGCCAGGCCATCGATGGCGCCGAAGGCCGAACCGCGATGGTTGGCCAGGCCTTCTAGGTCGAGCACCTGCTCGCCCCGTCGACGCATCATGTGCAGCAGTTCCGTTTTGCCGCTGCCGGTCATGCCACCCAGAATCAGCAGCGGCCAGGGGGTGGCAAGGGTGCTCTGGACCTGCCGGCGATAGGCCTTGTAGCCACCCTGCAGAAGCGCCACCCGATAGCCCGCGGTATCCAAAAGCCAGGCCAGGGAAGAGCTGCGCATGCCGCCCCGCCAGCAATGAATCAGAATCTGCCGACTGTCGGTGGTTTCTTTGACCCGGGCGACGTATTCGGTCAGGCGTGGTCCAACCATCTCCAGCCCCCGCAGTACAGCGGTCTCTTTTCCCTGGTCTTTGTACAGGATACCAATCTCATGCCGTTCTTCATCGCTGAACAGCGGCAGATTATGGGCACCAGGGATATGGCCCTTGGCAAATTCACTGGGGGTACGGGCGTCGAATACGGGGCAGCTTGCAGCACGCTGCAGAAAGGCTTCGGGGGTCAGTGGTCGCTGGCTCATGGTTATTTCGGCCCCTGAGCGTCGGGTTTCAACCCATCCAGCAATTCCTGAAGTTCTGCTCCGCTAAAGGCATAGCACTCCTTGCAGAATTCGCAGGTGACGCTGGTCGGTTCGTCTTGTTCGATCATCTCTTGAAGTTCCTCGCGGCCGAGGGATTTAAGCATGGAAAGGACTTGCGGGCGGCTGCAGGTGCAGCGAAATTCCAGAGGAGTCGTTTCCGTAGTGCCGAGGGGAATGCCTTCAAAGAGTAGCTCTAAAATCTGTTCTGGGCCCTGTCCTTCGCGGAGCAGGGTGGTCAGGGGGGGCAGTGCCACTAGACGCTCTTCGAGCAGAGCGATGAGGGCTTCATCGCCCTCGGGCATGGCTTGTACCAGCAGGCCTCCGGCCGCGGCGACCTGGCCCTCTTGTTCAAGATAGACGCCGAGAGCTACGGTGGAAGGTATTTGTTCGGAAGTAGTCAGATAGTAGGCCAGGTCCTCGGCGATTTCACTGGTGTAGAGCTGGACCATGCCGCGGTAGGGCTCCTTGAGACCGAGATCCTTCACGACATGCAGAAAACCGGCTCGGCCGACAGCGACCGGCACGTCAAAACCGTCGCTAGTGGGAGCAATGCCCGATAGTGGTACTTTGACTGAGCCCCGCAACTGGCCGTGAGCATCGGTTTCGGCATGCAGTTTCTGCAGCGGGCCGTTGCCCTCTATCATCAGCGCCAGCCGCTGGTCGCCTTTGAGCAAGCTGCCCATCACTGCTGCGCCGCTAACCAGCCGACCCAGAGCGACGGTGGCTGTGGGGTCGGTGCCCTGGCGTTGACGGATGGCTTCGGCCAGGTCGGTGGTGACGGCAATGGCGGCACGCAGTGTACCGTCTTGAGTGGCGACGCGCAGCAGATGGTCCTTCATGGAGACTCCTTATGGTCGGGCTGATCGGTTTAGATCAAGTGTGGCTTGTTCTGTGATTAAAATACGGTTATGATCTTGGGCGGAACCGGTCTTCTGTCAGAGCCCAAGCTGGGCCGTATGCTACCCGAAGGGGCCGCTCCTGACAAGGACCTATCCGACTGATCGTGGTTCAATATCTTTATCCAAGGGAGTAAATCATGAAAATTATTCTGCCGGTAGCAGGCAAAGGCACCCGCCTGCGGCCGCATACTCATACCAAAGCCAAGTCGTTGGTCCAGGTGGCGGGCAAAACCGTACTCGAACACATTGTCGAGCGGGTGCTGACCATCGATGCCGAGGAACTGATCTTTATCATCGACGACAATGGCAGCCAGATCGAACGGTTCATGGAACAGAATTTCCCCGACCTTAACTGCAGTTATATTGTGCAGAAAGAGCGGCTCGGACCAGCCCATGCCGTGGCTCTCGCATCGCCGCGCATCTCTGCTGGTGACGAAGTACTGGTGGTGTTTAACGATACCATCTTCGTTACCGACCTGGCTAAAATCCCCGCACTGTGCGCCGATTGTGATGGCCTGATCTATTCCAAGGAAGTCGAAGACTATCAGCGTTTCGGAGTCAATGTAGTCTCAAATGGCTATATTGTGGATATGGTCGAGAAGCCGGATACGCCGGTTTCCCGTTTGGCTCAGGTAGGCCTTTATTACCTTAAGGACGGCCAGGGTTTCATGGCCTATCTGGAACAGACTATCGCGGCCGGCGATACGGTCAAGGGTGAGTTCTATCTGCCGGCGGTCTTCATGCGCATGATTCGCGACGGTATTAAGTTCTGCGCGCCGGAGATCAATGCCTGGCTCGACTGCGGCAAGCCGGAGACCCTGCTGCAAACCAACCGTTTTCTGCTGACCGGTAATCAGGTCGGTTGCGCGGGAACCGTGGAAAATACAGTCATCATCGAGCCGGTCTCCATCGCGCCCGGAGCCACGGTGCGCGGCTCCATTATTGGGCCCAACGTATCGGTAGCCGCCGGCTGTCTCATTGAGGCCAGCATCGTTAAGGATTCGATCATTAATGCCGACTGCCGGGTGCAGAGCATGACCCTAACCGAAAGTATCCTCGGCGATTCGGTGCAACTCATCGGCAGTCCGCGGCGGATGAATATCGGTGATCATTCCCTGATTGAGATGCAATAACCGCCGCCAGGAGGCTGTTGGACTACCCATGAGCCTGCTGCAAATTCGGCTGTGTGGCCCATATTTCAGCTCCTTTTCGGCCCATAGCTACAGCTATGAACCTTCAAATGAGCTAAAATCTGTTCTCAAACTTCCCAATTTTCGCTTCGGCCCGCATAGTCCGACAGGCTCCTAATGGGACCGTTGAAGGTCCTCGAAAGTGATGCGCTACAATGACTCTATTAAAGATTCTACCTTATGTGCTGCCTCCGATTCTGGGTGCGGTGATCGGCTACGTAACTAATTATATTGCTATCCGTATGCTGTTTCGCCCCCTTAATCCGTGGCACGTCTGCGGCCTGCGGGTGCCGCTGACGCCGGGCATCATTCCCTCCAAGCGGGGGGAGTTGGCCAAGTCCATGGGGGGCGTGGTCGGCTCCCATCTGTTGACTTCTAAGGATGTCGGCTTGGCCCTGGAAAAGGAAGGTTTCCGTCGTGAGCTGCAACAGGCGGTGAACGATAAACTTGGCAACTTTCTTGACCGGGAACTGGGGCCGTTAGCTTCGCTGGTGCCGAACAAGTTTCAGGGTCGTTTTCGCGAGCTGGTCGAAATGTTGCGCTGGAAAGGTCTCAAAGCCCTCTTTGACTATCTGCAGAGCAGCGAGTTCGAGGAAGGCCTGCGGGGTTATCTGCAGCGCAAGGGCGACGAGTTTCTAGAAAGGGACCCTGCTAGCTTTCTAGCCGGACCCAAACGCATGATGCTGATGAGCCATGTGGAGCGCAAGCTGGCCGGTGTGCTGCAGGCGGAGGGAACCGCAAAGGCCATCGAGCGGATCATCGACGAGCAACTGGAAAAGCTTCTCACTTCAAAGCAGCCCCTCAAAGAGATGCTGCCCGAGGCCTTGGTCGAGGGTTTGCTGGGGGCCATCGAGCGGGAAATTCCCGTGTTACTCGACCATTTCGGCGGGCTGCTCTACGATCCTGAGTTTCGGACTCGGTTGGTGGAGCGGGCCAAAGAAGCGTTGCTCAAGTTTATCGACGGTCTCGGCCCAATGAAAAATCTGGTGTCCGGATTTATTGATTTGGAGAAGATCGGCGAAAAGATTCCCGGTTTCCTCGATCAGGCTGGCGACGAGATTTCCCGCTGGCTGCGGGAAGAAAGCACCCAGCAGCAGGTCGCCGAAATGCTGCGTTCTCGGGTGGAGGGTCTGCTCGAGCGGCCGGTGAGTTCTTTTGTCGAGCCTCTGCCTTACGAAAAGGTGGCCGGTGCCAAGCGTTTTGTACGGGATCAGGCAGTGGCCTGGGTGCAGAGCCCGGCTGCGGCCAAGGCATTGCGCGGTCTGCTGGATAAGGGCTTCGACGCCATTAAGGACCGATCCTTCAACGAGATGCTTAATTCTGCTATGCCTGCCGGAATCGTGCCCCGTATGCGCGAGCAACTGGCCAAACGTCTGCTGGCAGCCTTGACCAGTCCTGCTGCAAGGGATGCTGTTGACCGGGTTCTGGCTGAAAAGACCGAACAATGGGTTTTTCATCAACCCCTGGGATGCCTTTCGGCGCGTCTTTCGGCCGATGTGCGCGGCGAACTGCAGGAGGGGGTGTTTGTGCACCTTGCTGAACTGTTGAAAAAAGAGGTGCCGCAGCTGGTCGACACCCTGAATATTCGCAAGGTGGTAGAAGAGAAGGTCAATACTCTCGATGTGCTGACCGTGGAGCGCTTGCTCCTCGATATCATGGAGGATCTCTTCAAGTACATCAATCTGTTCGGTGCCCTGCTGGGTGCCTTGATAGGTCTGGCTAATCTGGTGGTTCTTGGCTTGGTTTGAGGTTTTGTGCGACCAAGTATAACGGAGTAAGGCCAAGAGCTGTCCAGACACAAGGACAGCTCTTGGCGTTTTTAGCACGGGTGATGAGCGGACTGCAACGAGGACGATAAGCAGTTATGCTGTAAGAGGTTCGTTGAGTCCGTGGGCTGTTTTGTTCTTGCCGGATTTGAAGGACCTGCAACAAAAGGAAAGAGGGACTGATGATTAAAAAACTGGTCGTGCTCGGGGTGGTCCTGCTGCTGGCCGCTGTTGGCTATGGAATTTGGCATTCCCGCCACAGTCAGCCGGCCGTGCGTATATTGCAGACGGCCGAAGTGAAGCGGGGAGCGGTACGCCAGGTTCTGGAGCAGACCGGCATTATCAAGCCGCAGGTGGGTGCCATTGTCAAGATCGGTGCCCGGGCGACCGGGGTTATCGAACGGATGCTGGTCAAGGTGGGTGACCGGGTGGCTGTCGGACAGTTGGTGGCTCAAATTGACAACCGGGAAATCCGTTCGCAGCTGGCCGAGGCTCGCGCCCGTTATCAGGCCCGGCAGGCGGAACTATCCCGTATCGAACAGATCTATCCCTTGCGTATTCGAGAAGCCGAAGCTCAGCTGGCCTTGGCCGAAACCGCAACGGAATATCTGCTCAGCAACTATCAGCGCTTGGCTCGTCTGGCTGAAGAGGGCATCATTTCCCAGGACGAGCTGGACAATGTTCGCCAGAAGTCCGAAGTGGAACAGCGGCTGGTGGCGGCACGTCAGGCGGCCTTGGAGCGGGAACGCCGCGAGTTTGTCGAAGAGCGGCACAAGGCGGACCTCGCCATGCAGGAGGCGGAGGCGCAACGGTCAGCGGTGAAAATTCGTCTCTCCTACACGGAGATTGTCAGCCCTTTGGCCGGGACGGTCAGCCAGGTTACGGCCCAGGAGGGGGAAACCATCGTCTCTGGTCTGCAGGTCGCCAATCTGATTACGGTGCTCGATACCAGTCGTCTGGAGATGTGGATCTATGTCGATGAAACGGATGTCGGCCAAGTAAAGATCGGTCAGTCCCTGGAGTTTCGCGTCGATGCCTGGCCGGAACAAATCTTTAAGGGCACGGTCGCCGCTGTCTATCCGGAGCCGGATGTGCGGGAGAATATTGTGTATTACCGAGCCCTGGTCGCGGTGAGCGTCGAGCAGGCCAAATTATTAAGGCCGGAAATGACCACCCAGGTACAGATCGTGGTGGCCGAAAAGGCGGACGCTTTGCGTTTGCCTAATGCCGCTCTCAAATGGGTCGATGGGCGGCAGTTGGTGTTTGTTCAGCAGGCGGACGGTTCGGTGCGGCAGGTCGTGCCGGAGCTGGGTCTGGTTGGGGTGAGCCACAGCGAAGTGACCGGCGGGCTGCAGGTCGGCGAAAAGGTGGCCACGCAACTGGTTCTCGGCCAGGGGGCAGCGACCAACCAATCTGCCGTTAAGGGTCCTGGCAGCAATCGTTCGGGTGGGCGGGGAGGCGGCCGATGAACGGCAGCGAACCGATCATTGACCTGGAGCAGATCGATAAGACCTATCTGCAAGGGGATTTGACCATCGAGGTCCTAAAGGGCATCGATCTGAGCGTAGCGCCCGGCGAGTTTATCGCCCTGCAGGGGGCTTCCGGGTCTGGCAAGTCGACCCTGATGCATATCCTCGGCCTGCTCGATCGGCCGAGCGGAGGTCGTTATCTGTTTCAAGGACAGAACGTCGCCCAGTTGGCCGATGACCGGCTGAGTGAATTGCGCAATCGCCAGTTTGGTTTTATTTTTCAGAGTTTCTACCTGGTCCCCTATGTTACCGCCCTGGAAAACGTCATGCTGCCGGGGCTTTACAGCGCCACGCCGACGCGCCAATTGCGCCAGCGAGCCCAGCAGCTGCTCGAGCAGGTGGGGCTGGCCGACCGTATGAACTTTCGGCCCAGTCAACTCTCCGGCGGCCAACAGCAACGGGTCGCCATGGCCCGGGCTCTGATCAATGATCCTCCCTTGCTCCTGGCCGACGAACCGACAGGTCAGCTCGATTCCACCACCAGTGCCGGGATTATGGCGTTGCTGGTGGAAATGCACCGTCAGGGACGCACGGTGATTCTGGTCACCCATGAGGCCGAGGTTTCCGCTGCCGCTGAAAGGATCATTGTGCTCCATGATGGTCGTATCGCGAGTTCTTGATATCAACCGCCAGTTGTGGCGGATCTTTGGTATGGCGCTGCAGGCCCTGTGGGCCTACAAGTTGCGCAGCCTGTTTGTGGTCGCGGGGGTTGCCTTGGGGATCGCGTCATTGACCGTGATTGTGGCGGCAGTCGACGGGGCAGAACGCAAGGCCAATGAGATTGTGCGCTGGTTCGGCCCCGATGCGGTGCTGGTCTTCGGTGGTAATATGGAGAGTCGGGCCGTCGGCCAGCGCAGCCTGACCCTCTCCTACGCCGATGCGGATGCCCTGCGCCGCTCTCTGCCGGCCGCCTATCTGGTTGTGCCGATGCGTGGCAAATCCAATCAGTCGTTGCGTTTCGAGAACCGGGTGGTGCAGGTGCCGCTGGTGATCGGGACAGCCGAAGGCTATGCCGAAGCCTGGAACTGGCCGCTGGTCGAAGGTCGGGATCTGAGCGCCGAGGATCTAGCTCGCGGGGCCAAGGTGGGCTTGATTGGCGATAATACGGCTCGGGAACTGTTTGGGTCCCGCTCCCCGGTGGGCCATACCGTTCTGGTCAATAAGGTGCCGGTGCAGATCGTCGGTCGTCTGAGTTATCGCGGGGTGGTCAGCGGCAGCGGTTCCATCGACGACCGAATCATCATTCCGATCACCACCCTGACTCAACGTTTTAACCTGAACCGTAAGTATTTTAGGGCTTTGCGGGTCAAGTTCCATGCTCCCGAGCTGATGACCGAGCACATCGCCAATCTGCGCAGTCTCCTGCGTCATTTGCATCATCTTGAACCGGGGGAGTTGGATGATTTCACCATTCTAAGTTCGGAAGAGATTCTGAAGTTTCTCTCCATGTTCAAGGGGGGACTGATTCTGTTTCTCGGTGTCACGGCGCTGGTGGCGATGACCGTCGGCGGTTTCGTGTTGGCCAACCTGTTTTACCTGAGCATCAACGAACGGCGCATGGAGATCGGCTTGAAAAAGGCTCTAGGCGCTCGTAACTGGGCGATTCTTTGCCAGGTATTGATCGAAGCGGTCTGTTTAACCCTAATCGGTGCGCTATTTGGTATGGGGCTCGGCATGGCCTTGGGTCAGCTGTTGGCGCGGCTTGGCCTATTGCAGATTCTTTTTTCTTGGAAAGTGTTCGGCATGGCCGTGACCGCCGCTTTGACCATCGGTGTGCTGTTCGGTCTTAAACCCGCCCGACAGGCGGCTGCATTGAATCCCATCGAAGTACTAAAGAGTGCCGGTTGAACGCCGACGAGAAGGGCCCTAAGCGATGTTTTTCAGTCTCAAGATAGCCCTATCTTCCCTGCATGCCCATCGGTTACGTAGCATTTTGGCCATGGTTGGGGTTTTTCTAGGCGCCCTGGCTTTGACCGGAGTGCAGCATGTTTCGCGTTCTATGCTGCTTAAGGCTGAGCAAGAGACGGCCAAGCTCGGCACTAATCTTTTTATGGTTCGCAGCGGCCAGCTGTCCTTTCGGCCCTCGGGCAGTAGCCGGGTGCGGGCATTGGCCAGAAATTTTACTCGACAGGATGCTCAGGCACTGCTGGCCGGAGTTCCGGCTGCCCGTGCCGGCGCCCCCTTCGTGCAGGCCTCTAGTCCGGTTCGGGCTGGCGATTTGCAGATCAACTGTCAGCTGGTCGCCACCCTGTCTAATTATTCCGTAGTGCGCAACGTGCAGGCCGATTTGGGGCGTTTTCTCTCCGTCGCTGATGAAGCCGGGCGGGCCAAGGTGTGTGTGCTGGGGGCTAGTATCGCCCGGAGGTTGTTTGGTGATGGCCAGACAGCTGTTGGTCAGCAGGTTATGTTGCATCGGGCCCGGATGAGGGTCGTTGGTGTGATGGAGCCAAAGGGTGCCGATATCGCCGGCACCGATCAGGACGAACAGGTCTTCGTACCTTTGGGTACCTACATGCGCCGACTAGCCAATCAGGATTGGATTACCGGCGTCTATCTACAGCTGGGGGATCCGCAGGCGATTGAGGGTGCACGCCAAGCGGCGGCGACGATTCTGCGGCGCCGGCACCGCATCGATGCGGGTGAGGACGATGACTTTACCCTACTCGCCGCCCAAGAAACCATACAGGTACAGCGCGACGCCCTGGCCTTAGTGCAGACCCTCGGCCTGCTCAGCTCAAGTATTTCTTTTGCTGTTGGCGGTTTGGGCATTTTGTCGATCATGGTGCTGTTGGTACGCATCCGAAGGCTGGAAATCGGCGTGCGGCGGGCAGTGGGGGCCAAGCGGCGAGATATTGTTCGCCAGTTCATGTTCGCGGCTGGACTGATGTCAGGAATCGGTGGCGGTCTGGGGGTGCTTAGTTCTTTGCTGCTGGTGCTGGTAGTCTGCCGAATCGGTGATATGCCTCTGACTTACGATCCCTTGCTGATCGCTAGCAGCCTCCTCGGTTCTTTGCTGCTTGGGCTGGCGGCCGGAGCTTATCCGGCCTGGCAAGCGGCCCATGTGGAGATATTGCAGGTACTGCGCAGCGAATAAAGGTGGTGCTATTTAGTGCCCAAATTAGCCGGAAATGCTGACAGAATAATTATCGCTTTGCTATGGCCGGCTAACAACGACCCGGCACGTCTCCCAATGTCTGATAAGTCCTTGATGACCTGGTAATTA
>JAIOSZ010000329.1 GCA_021107335.1 Desulfuromonadaceae bacterium
ACCCACCGCCCAGGCATCGCGAAAAGCGTGGGAAGTGCCGGTCTTCCAGGCAACTTCAAGTTTTTGGGTCCCCTGCCCAGGCAGAATAGGTACTAACGGCGGTGGATTATCTCCCAAAATATCGAGGGTAAGAAAACAGGCTTCTTTACTCAGGGGGCTGGGGAGGTTCTCGATCTGTGGCGTCTCCTGCAATAGCCGCAACGGTTGCAGGAGGCCGCCGTTGGCCAGCATAGCGTACAACTTGAGCAAATCGAGCATCGTCAGTTCCACGCCCCCAAGTGCCAGGGCCAGACCGTAATAATTCTCCTTTTGGAGATTCTGTACGCCGGCACTCTGCAGCAATTCATAGAGTCCCGGTTTGCGCAGTTGCGCCTGTAAAGCAGCGGCCGGCACATTGCGACTGGCGATTAAGGCATCCCGAGCGAGCATCGGGCCGAGGAAGGCCTGATCGTAGTTTTCCGGGGCGAAACCGCCGTAACGGTGCGGGGCATCCTTGAGCATGGTCATGGGGTGAATCAGGCCCTGGTCCATGGCCAAAGCATAGACAAAAGGCTTGAGGGTTGAGCCGGGGGAACGGGGAGCGTTGCAGCCGTTGACCTGGCCTTCAATAGCAACATTCCAAAAATCGGCGGAACCGACCAGTGCCGCCAGCTCCATCGTTCGGTGATCGAGAATGGCCACAGCACCGTTACGAATGCCGAGCTCTTTGCGCCGAGCAACGTAATTGGCCAGCCGCTTCTCGGCCATGCGCTGCAGATCGAAATCGAGGGTGGTTTGGGTACGGCCCCGTTGCATCGAGGGCAAGCGCCGCTCAAGTTCGGTGATCAGGTGTGGAGCGCGAAAAGGTAGCTGCTCCAGCGGGCGTACCTGTAGCGGCAGATCAAAAGAGGCTTGCAGGCGACCCGCCTCAGGATGCTTGAGTACCCATCGTTTAAACAAGGAGTCACGGGCAATCTTGAGAGCGGCAAAACCCTGGGCTGTGGTGGGATTGCGCTTGACCGGGTTTTGCGGAACGACACACAGACTAAGGGCTTCGGGCAGACTCAAGTCCTTGGCCCGTTTGCCGAAATAGATCAGGCTGGCCGCTTCGACTCCCTCAATATTGCGGCCGTAGGATGCCAAGTTGAGGTAGGCCTCAAAGATCTGGTCCTTGCTGTAATGACGGGACAGTTGCAGGGCGCGCAGGATCTGCAGCAGCTTGCCTGTCAGGGTGCGGGTGTGCAGATTCCAGCGCAGCCTGGCGACCTGCATGGTGATGGTCGAGGCACCCACGGGGCGCCCCCTTGTTACGTAACTGATCCAGAACGCCCTCACCAGGGCCAGGGGATCGACACCGGGATGACGGTAATAGTCCTGATCTTCGTAGAGCAGGGTAGCGTCTCGCAACGCTGGAGCAATCTGCTGCAGAGGAACAGGCAATCGATAACGATCATCGCTAGCCAAAGTCAGTCGCAACAACCGGCCCCGGCTGTCGAAGAACGCTCGCGAGGCACTCTGATAGCGCAGCAACTCCGGCCTCGGGGCCACCAGCACGGTCAGGGTTGCAGTGGCCACGATCAGCAAAAGAATGATCGCGGCGGGACGCAACAGTCGTTTCATGGTGCCGACGGAACGGTAGCTGGCATGACTATGATTCGGCCAACGCTACCGGAGGCATGCACCGCGCGATCATACAGCGACTCGGCCCAGGCTGGCGGAATCACGAACTCGCCCACACTGGTTACCTTAACCCGATAAGTTAGCTCCCGTACCAAGGTATCAAAAGAGCCGTAGAAAATCACCCGATCTTCCCTTACATCGACATAATCGGCTTGCCAGCCCGTGACACTACGAGGTACCGAGTCGCGCAGCACCTCGAAGCCTCCCGGCAGCAAGTCGATCACTGCCACGTTAGAAACCGACTTACCTAGAGCTCGCAATCGCAAGCGCACGGTGATTTCCTGCCCCTGCTGCAGTTTACTCACCGGCTTACCGTCCTTATCGAGAAAATCACGGCTGATTTCCAGCTTTTCGCGTACGGCGGCGATGGGCAAATTCTGATCATACCCAGACTGGGACAACAGGTGAAACAGCGGCCCGTCGGCGGCCAGCAGCACCTTAACTGTGTCGACAGCAAAAGCAGCCCGGGGTAAGGGGTTTGCTTCTGCAGACAGGATCTGCTCTTGCCCGCTACCATCAATAGCGCTGAAATCTACCGATTCTTTCATCAGCGGAGCATCGTCCAGACGTCCGTAAGCCCCTAAGGCGAGAATAGTGTAGGCGGCGGAGAGAGTATTGTAGCGGCCTCTAAACACCGGTTCTATAAATTTCAACAACGCCTCGCCTTTAAGCTGAGCAGCCTGCTGCGGAAAATGCATCGCCAACAGGTAAACAAACTGAGCATCACGGGTTAAAGGCGAATGGAATACGCCTGCCCCCTTTTCCACCGATTCTCCCAAGCGGTAGTGGCTGATGAGTTGCTCCGCGTCATTTTTCATTTGCAGCAGTGCGTAGGTGCTGGCCATGTAAGCAGCCGCCAGATCTTGGCGCCAGACCTTCCCGTGCTGCTGTTCAAGCCAACCTTGCAGATTGACCAGATGGTTGGTGGTCACCTCGCCGAAGCGGGTCAACAGATAGATAGCATAGGCCCGCACCCGAGCCTGCTCCAAGTTGTTAGATTTATTTCCGACATAATCCCGTAGATAGTCCCGCCCGCGGCTCAGTAGTTCATCGGGAACGGCGTAGCCGAGTTCCCGCACTTCCAGTAGAAAATGCAGAGCATAGACGCTGGGAAATTCCGCCACTTCACTGCCACCAGGCCAGAAACAGAACCCGCCGTTGGCCAACTGCCGCTCCCGCAACCGAGCAATGAGGGTGGCAAAACGCCCCTGATTTTCGGCCACGTAAGGGGCGTAGGCCGGATGACTCATCAGCCCGACCAAGGGGAAAACCTGGCTGACCACCTGTTCGGTGCAGCCGTGGGGAAAGTGTTCCAGGTAAGAAGATAACCCATCAATAAGCACCAGCGGGCTGGCTGAGGCAGTCGCCTGCTGATCAGCCAGATCGGCATAGAGAATACGCGGAACCTCAAGCGACACCTTGCCGTCCTTGGCATATCCGCTATTGAGAGTAGTGGTATAGGGAAGCGCCGGCCGCACGCTCAGGGTTGCCCGGCGGCTGGACCGCTCTTCGCCCGAGGTGACGACAAATCGCACCTCGGCAGCACCAAGTCGGTCCTGTGCCTTAAGCTGGAAGTGAACAGTTTTTTCAGTGCCTTCGCTGATGGCCAATTGCTGCTCGCTATCACCGACGATTTGCAACTGATCTGAGGCCTGCAGGCGCACGGTAACCGGAGCATCGGTGCCTGAGCCTTCGAGGATGTTACTGATGCTCGCCGAGGCGCGAAAACTGTCCCCTGGAGCAGCCTGGGTCAGCAGACTGGGGGTGATGACAAAGGGGCCGCGCACCAGGCTGGAGCTTTGCGCCACACCGATGGCCTCATCCGCCACCGCCACGGCCATGACCCGCAGGGTGCCGGAAAAAGAGTCGGGCACCGTGAATTCGACGCTCTGCTGCT
>JAIOSZ010000158.1 GCA_021107335.1 Desulfuromonadaceae bacterium
AGCAGCGTCTGGCCATGACCATGCGTCCTTCCGACGAAGGGATCAAGGTTCCCCCATCAACCGTCGATTTCACCGTCAGCTTCGATAAGAACCGCCGCGAAGCCTATGTGCAGAGTGTGCCATTGCAGTTGCCGGAGCATGCCAATTATCTGCAGTTGAATATCGAGGCTGGCCTGACCTCCAGTATCGGCGGAGCGCCTTCCGAGCAGGAAGCGTCACAGCAACTGTTGATTCCCGACCTCGCCAGCTTTTTGAAAGTGGACAGCGTTTCAACGGATATCGTTCGCAATCCGCAGGATGAACCGCAGCAGATGTTGACCCTGCGTTTCACTGACGATATTGCTGAAGCGGAGCTGTCTGACAAGCTGCAAATCTGGCTATTGCCGCCAAGCAATTCACAACGGAATAACCGTCGGTGGCGCAGTCCTCGAGAGGTGACAGAAGCGGTTTTGGCTCAGGCAACGCCTTTGGTGCTGGAGCCTCTGGAAACGGAGCTCGGTTTTGCCCGGGAGTATCATGTGCCCCTCGACGTGCCGCCGAATCGCAGCCTATATCTGCGTCTTAAGCCTGGCCTGGCTTCTTTGGGCGGCTTCGTTCATAGTTCCTTCTACGACACCCTGGTAAGAGTTCCCCATTATCCCCAGGAAATTCGCCTTGCCGCCGACGGGGCTCTGCTTTCCCTGGCCGGGGCTCATCAGCTGGGGCTGCTTAGCCGCGGCCTGCAAGCCTTTCAGGTGCGGATCGGTAAAGTACTTCCGGGCCAATTGCAGCATCTGATCAGCCAAACTCAAGGCGATCTGCGCGATCCCCAATTTCAACACTATCGTTTCGATCAGGACAATATCGTCGATTATGCGGAGCAGATCGTTGACCTAAGACCCCTGCACCCCAAGCAGGCTAATTACGCTTCCGTCGACCTGAGTGCTCACCTGCCCACGGGCAAGGACCGCTTCGGTCTGTTTTTCATTGAGGTGAGCGGCTGGGATAAGGATCGCAAGCGGCCAATTGGCTGGATCAGCGATAAACGATTGATTCTGGTGTCCGATCTTGGTTTGCTGGTCAAGGACAATGCGGATCAAAGCCACGAGATGTTTGTGCAGTCCGTCGCCGGTGGCCAACCGGTGGCCGGCGCAAAGGTTACCCTGCAGGGCCGCAATGGTTTGCCTTTGCTGACCCGCAGAACCGATGCCAAAGGGCATGCTTCCTTCCCCAGCACCAGGGGGTTTATCAACGAGCAGGAACCCACCGTCTATGTAGTAAAATCGGCCGGCGACATGGCCTTCATCCCCTTTGAACGGCCGTCCAGGCGCCTGAATCTGTCCCGCTTCGAGGTCGGAGGTGTGCATGGTCGGCAGGGTAATGGAGAGCGCAACGGTGACAGCCTGGGAGCGTTTCTGTTTAGCGATCGGGGCATCTATCGTCCCGGCGAATCGGTTAATCTTGGTTGTATCGTTAAAGCCGAGCCCTTGAACAATATTGAAGGGATTCCGCTGGAGATCGCCATTCGTAGTCCGCGAGGCAGCGAAGTGGCCAGTAAGAGTCTTATCTTGCCGTCCAAAGGGTTTTTTGAGTATGCCTATGCCACCCAAACTGTCTCGGAAACCGGCAGTTATGAAGTATCCCTCTATCTGGTCCGGGACGGTAAATACCGGGATCGCCTGATCGGCTCGACCAATTTTCGGGTCGAAGAGTTTCAGCCCGATACCCTAAAGATTCAAAGCAGATTGTTAGGGGGCAAGGACCGGGGCTGGAGCAGCGCCGACCAGCTCACTGCACAGGTGAGCCTGCGCAACCTGTTCGGCACACCGGCCCAGGGACGCAAGGTCACAGCCCAGATGAGCGTGCGCAGCGCTCGCTTCCAGTTCAAGGAGTATCGGGATTTCACCTTTGTTGATCCCTGGTACGATCCGGATCAGCCAGCACTGGAGGTCGGCGAAGAGTTGCCTGTCCAAAGCACCGATGCGCAGGGCCAGGCCGAGTTCATTCTGCCCTTGGAGCGCTTTGCTCGGGGGACTTATCTCTTGACCTTGACCAGCGAAGGTTTCGAGCCTGGCGGAGGGCGTAGCGTTACGGCCCGCAACCGCCTGCTGCTCTCTCCCCTGAAGACTCTGGTCGGCAGCAAAAGCGACGGAGATCTGGACTACATCAACCAAGGGGCCGAGCGCTTTGTCGACCTGGTTGCCATCAATCCCGAACTTAAAACTGTGGCGGTAACTGGGCTGAAGGCACGTTTGGTAGAAATCCGCACCGTCTCGACCTTGGTGCAACAGCCCAACGGTACCTACGCCTACCAGTCTGTGGAAAAAGAACAGGAGATGCACAGCGAGGAGTTCGCCATCTCCGCTGACGGCAGTCGCTACCAGTTGCCTAGCGCTGAGCCAGGCAGTTATCTCTGGGAACTGGTCGATGCAGAGGGATTGAAACTGGCCCGGGTGCGTTTCACTGTGGTCGGTCACGGCAACCTGTTGGGGCAGCTGGAAAGAAATGCCGAACTCGATTTGAAACTCGACCGTAAGGACTATAAGGCTGGCGATACGATCGAGATGAACATCACCGCTCCCTATACGGGTAGTGGCCTGATCACCATAGAAAGTGACCGGGTCCATGCCTGGAAATGGTTCAGCACCGAGACCACCAGCAGCATGCAAACAATCACTATTCCCCAAGACCTGGAAGGCAATGCTTACGTCAATGTCGCCTTCGTCCGTGACGCCAGTTCTAAAGAGATCTTCACCAGTCCGCTAAGCTACGCCGTGGCACCCTTCACCATCGACCGTAGTCAGCGGACCCTCGATCTAAGCATCGAGGCATCCACTCAAGTGCGACCCGGTGAGAATCTAAAGATTGCCTACAGCACTTCTCGCTCGGCGCGTCTGGTTCTGTTCGCGGTAGATGAAGGAATCTTGCAGGTGGCGGGCCACGGAACGCCGCAACCCCTCGATCATTTTTTGCGCAAAAGGGCCTTGCAGGTCGAAACCATGCAGATGCTCGACCTGATCCTGCCCGAATTTGACCTGATACGCGAGCTTTCCGCTAGTGGTGGGGACATGGCGGCCGAAAGTATGCGCAAAGCTTTGGCTGCAAATCTTAACCCCTTTGCCCGGGCACTGGAAAAACCGGCCGTCTACTGGTCGGGTATTCTCGATGCCGACAAAGAGCAGCAGAGCGTGGAATTCACGGTGCCCGACTCTTTTTCCGGCACTCTGCGGGTCATGGCCGTGGCGGTGGCGGATGATGCCATCGGTGTGGCGCAAAGCTCCAGCCTGGTGCGC
>JAIOSZ010000331.1 GCA_021107335.1 Desulfuromonadaceae bacterium
ACAATGTGGATAATAAGCAGCAGGGTGGTCATTGACGGAAACTCTCCTTGGATACAGTTATATTGAGACCCGTATAATTAACATAGATGGACAGGGCTGAAAAGGGAAAAGTCAACTGCGCTTAAAGCGGGCAATGCGGATAAAGTCGCCGACCTTAAGGCTGGCGCCACCGACTAGGGCGCCATCGATATCGGCTTGATGCATGAGCCCATCGATGTTATCCGGCTTAACGCTGCCACCATAGAGGATTCGGGTGGCTTCGGCTGTCGACCGATCGAATAGCTGGCTGAGCAGACCGCGAATGAAATGATGGGCCTCCTGGGCCTGTTCGTTACTGGCGGTCTGGCCGGTACCGATGGCCCAGACCGGCTCGTAGGCAACGGTCAAGCGAGTCATGGCGGCGCTGTCGAGGCCTGATAGGCCCATGCGGATCTGCTTCTCAAGGACCTCAAAGGTAAGGTTCTCATTGCGTTCGGTCAGTGTCTCGCCAATGCAAAAGATAACCTTTAGTCCTGCAGCCAGGGCCGCTTTAACCTTTTGGTTGATGAAGTCATCCTGCTCGGCGAAGAGCTGGCGACGCTCTGAATGGCCGATGATGACCGCCCGACAGCCGACATCGCGCAGCAGGGCCGGCGAGATCTCGCCGGTATACGCGCCCTCAGCTGGGTAGCAATTTTGGCCGGCCAGGACAATAGGGCTGTCCGTAAGTGTTGCCGCCAGCGGCGCCAGGGCAGTGAAGGGTGGGGCGATAACGATTTCGACGTCGTTCAAGTCGCTTAGTTGCCCTTTGAGGTCATTAGCTAGAGCCAGGGCTTCGTCAACGGTCTTGTTGAGCTTCCAGTTGCCGGCGATGATCGGTGTACGCATAACGTCTCCTTCAATATTTCTTTGCGGCCGCACCGATCAGTCGGTGCCCCGATTGTTGAGGGCTTAAGGGGGTTAGGCCTTATCGTTCAGGGCGGCAATGCCTGGCAGTTCCTTGCCTTCAAGAAATTCCAGGGAGGCTCCGCCGCCGGTGGAGATGTGGGTCATGTGCTGGGCGAGTCCCGACTTGTTGGCCGCTGCTACCGAATCGCCGCCGCCGATAATCGATACAGCAGCAGAATCTGCAAGAGCTCGAGCGATAGCGAAGGTCCCCTTGGCAAAGGCGTCGAATTCAAAGACCCCCATCGGACCGTTCCACAGCACGGTCCCGGCCTGAGAAACGATTTGGCAATATTCCTCGATCGTTTTGGGTCCGATATCGAGTCCCATGTAGTTGGCGGGAAAGTTGTCGTTACCGCATATCTGATAAGCGGCCTCGGCGTTGAACTCGGCTGCTGCTACATGGTCGCGGGGAAGCACCAGCCGTACCCCTTTGTCTGCGGCCCGTTGCAAGAGGGTGCAGGCCAAGGCGACGCGGTCTTCTTCCAACAGCGAAGTGCCGAGGTGGAAGCCCTGAGCACGCAGAAAGGTATAGGCCATGCCGCCGCCGATGAGCAGAGTATCGACTTTGTCGAGTAAGTTTTCGATGGCAGGCAATTTATCGCTGACTTTAGCTCCGCCAATAATTGCCACTAACGGACGAACCGGTTTGGATACTGCTTGGCCTAAATACTGGATTTCCTTCTCGATCAAAAAGCCAGCTACCGCAGGGGACAGAAGTTGAGCAACGCCGGCCGTGGAGGCATGGGCCCGATGGGCGGTGCCAAAGGCATCATTCACGTAGAGCTCGGCCAAGTTCGCCAGTTGGTGGGCGAATTGCGAATCATTGGTGGTTTCACCGGCATGAAAGCGGACATTCTCTAGCAGCATGACCTGCCCATCAACGAGGTCCTGGGAAAGCTTCTCCACTTCGGAACCGATGCAATCCGGGGCCATGAGGACCGGTTGATTGAGTAGTTGCGCTAAATGGTTGGCGACAGGACGCAGACTGAATTCAGCCTTAGGCTCACCTTTGGGGCGACCCAAATGGGAGGCCAGAATCAAGCGCCCGCCTTGGCCTAGGATGTGACGGATTGTCGGTAGTGCGGCGACGATTCGGTTGTCATCGCTGATGCGGCCCTCGCTGTCGAGAGGGACGTTAAAGTCGACGCGACAGAAAACTCGCAGGCCCCTACAGTCGACATCCTTAATCGTCATCTTGTTGAGCATAGAAAATCCTTCCCAATAATATGAAACTGTAACGATTGGCGTTCCTCTGTTTTAAGGCCCCAGTCATTACAGAATCGGTCTGATTCAATAGCGCGTTGCGGTAGGTCAGGGGCTACAGATATGTTGTAGCAGTTCCACCACCCGGTTGGAATATCCCCATTCATTATCGTACCAGGAGAGAACCTTAACCATGTTGCCGCCAATAACATTGGTCGATAAGGCATCGACAATGGATGATGCTGGATTACCGTTAAAGTCTATAGAAACAAGTGGTTGGTCGCAATATTCTAGAATGTTTCTGAAGTCTGATGCAGCCGCTTGGCGCAGGCTTTCATTGACTTCAGTAATAGAGGTGACACGCTTGGTTTCGACGACCAAGGAAATCAGGGACACGTTGGGGGTTGGCACTCGCACTGAAATGCCGTCTAGCCGACCTTCCAGCTCGGGAAGAACGCGGGCTACTCCGCGAGCGGCACCGGTGGTGGTGGGAATAATTGAAAGCGCCGCAGCGCGGGCCCGTCGTGGGTCTGCATCGAGATGGTCAAGGATCTGCTGGCCGTTGGTATAGGCATGGACGGTAGTCATCATTCCCTTGACGACTCCAAAGTTATCCATCAGCACCTTGGCCACCGGGGCCAAACAATTGGTCGTGCAGGAGGCATTGGAGACGATGCGATGTCGCTGTGGGTCAAAGGTCGCTTGGTTAACCCCCATGCAAATGGTCACATCGGGATCAGTGCCTGGCGCGGTGATAATAACCCGCGATGCTCCAGCCTGAAGATGCTGTTCCGCCTGGTGGCGAGCAGTAAATCGGCCGGTGGCTTCGATGGCTACTTCGACTCCGAGTTCGCGCCAGGGCAGCAGAGTTGGGTCCGGCTGGGTCAATACTACGATTCTTTGACCGTTGATCAGCAGGGCGCCGTCTTCGGTACCCACCTCAGCATCGAAAATACCGTGCACCGAATCGTATTTCAGCAGTTGAGCTAGGGCTGCCGCATCGCCGGTGTCATTAATGGCGACGATATTCAGGTCGTCGGCTAGCCAGGCCGCGCGAAAGATACTTCGGCCGATGCGGCCAAAACCGTTGATTGCCGCTTTTATCGCCATATATGGGCCACTCCGCACCTTTTTTTGTTTGGGTTTTGATTGTTGTTTGTGATTAAAAACATATATTAAATCAATTGTTTAGCTGATGGTTTGGATGCTTTCACAAAAAAGTAATGATAGCGAATAGAGTTTAACCCGTCAACCGCTTTTGCCCAGTGGCTTTTACTTAAATAGGGATTTGTTCAGTTGTACTTTGAGGTCCGGTATGGTATGAAAAGACCGCTTCTGACGGATCGTTGGCCCTGCCTTGCCGACTTGGTTGGCAGTTTGTGGGTGTTGTTCTTCTGCTGTTGAATTGGTAAATTCCAGGTATAGTTGAATATTCGGTTTTTTCTCGCATCCTTGGCTGGGTGGTGGAGATAGCGTTTGCGGGTCTGTTTATTAGCCAGTGGCAGTAAAGGAAACGCTGTCTTGATCGAAGCTGGGGACAGTCGGGTGCTGATCGACGCCGGCCTTTCTGCTCGCGAGCTTAATCGCCGTTTGGGGTTGATTCAAACCGATGGCGACAGTCTCAACGCGGTTTTGGTTACCCACGAGCATGGCGACCATTGCTCAGGCTTGGGGCCTATTGCAAGACGGCATCAATTACCGGTATTTGTTCATCATCAAACCCGGGCGGCATTACGTAACCTCGGGCGTCTTGATGATTGCCGGGAATTTG
>JAIOSZ010000168.1 GCA_021107335.1 Desulfuromonadaceae bacterium
CCCCTTGCGAAAGAACTGATCCTTCTAGCGGCTGAAATACTGTTGTAGCGGTATAACTATCCCAAGTGAGCCGGTCGACATAGACTCCATTGTAAAGCAGCACCTGAGCAACAATGGTAAAACCAACCCTGCGAAGGGCGGCAAAAAATGAAAAGGCCCGCTCCATATCGCTTAGCCGCCCCCCTTCCCTCACATCGCTAACGGTATCGGGATACCCCCAGCCTGCAGCTAAACAAAGGCAATCAAAGCCGGAAACCACAGTGTCATCCCGTAAAGACTGTTCAATCTGCGGGGCTTCCTGCCATGCAACTTAGATAAGTAAAGCATTTCATGCCGGTGAACCCACGCAATAACTGCCGCCGGTTTTTACGCTGTCGCGAGACCAAAGACGGGCCAGCGAGAGCGAAAATCATCGCTTCAGATAAAGGGGAAATACTTAATTGAGCAAAAAGCTGAACTGAGGCAAAGACCTCTCCCCCACCAGCCCCACCGACTATGCAACCTAGACTACTTTACTCACCCCCCCCCTGTGTGAAAACATCCAGGCTTTTTTAGCAAGGCTTCACAACGAGGCAGCCACAACGCAAAAGCCCCGGGACAATGTCCCAGGGCTTTTGATTTATGGAGCGGGAAACGAGATTCGAACTCGCGACTTCAACCTTGGCAAGGTTGCACTCTACCACTGAGTTACTCCCGCTAAATCGTTTTGCTGCCCGCCGTTGCGAGCGGGCCTATTAATAGCAAAAGGCATTTTCCAAGTCAACAAAAAATTCCAGTTATTTGCTCCATTTTTTTCTCAGCGATTTATTACCCTGGAAAACTTAAACAGATAGTCAATCCCCGACCAAAGAGTTAGCACCAAAGCGAACCAGAAAAAGAGCATACCAAATCGCTGCATGGAAACATGTAAGCATTCATAGCGTAAACCGAAGAACCAATAATAATCGTAATGCAACAAGAGGCCAATAATCGCCACCATCTGCAAAATGGTCTTATACTTCCCAAGATTGCTTGCGGCGATAACAATCCCTTCGGATGCGGCGATGGAACGCAGACCGGTCACAACGATCTCCCGGGCCAAAAGAACAAAAACAGCCCAGGCCGGCACCCTCCCATGTGGAATGAGCATGATCAATGCGGCCATGACAATTAATTTATCGGCTAGGGGATCAAGGAATTTCCCCAGCACTGTAACCACTTGCCATTTTCTGGCCAGATAACCGTCAAGCCAATCGGTGATGGCCGCAACAGAGAAAATCAGTGCAGCACAAAAAGCGCTAGTTTTTCCCTCCACAAGCAAAAGAGCCACCAGCAAGGGTATGCACGCAATGCGTCCCAGGGTGAGTAAGTTTGGTAGGTTCAATGGCCCCGAACGAAAATCCATATAAATAACTTTCTTGGTTATTGATAAAATCGCAGATACTTCTTAACTTTCTGAATATAATTTTGGGTTTCTTTAAAAGGAGGGACACCTCCATAGCGGCGCACGTTTCCGGGACCTGCGTTGTAAGCCGCCAGGGCCAACTCAAGGTTGCCGCCAAACTGATCGAGCATCTGCCGTAAATAGCGACTTCCGCCACGGATATTATCAGCCGCATTAAATGGATCGGTTACTTGCATTTCCCGCGCGGTAGCCGGGATAAGCTGCATGATACCCTGCGCTCCTCTGGCTGAGACCGCCTTGGGATCATAATTACTTTCGACCTTAATGACCGCCCTAATCAAAGCTTCATCCAAATCAAAGGCCTTGGCTGAGCGAGCGATCTGATCGCTGATGGTTCCGCTGCCCGCTTCAGGCTTGGAGGACTCCTTTAAGTAGAAACGAAACTTATTGCCCGTCGGCGTATTAGTAAAATGGACCACGCCATTAACGTCGACATATTTATATATATCACACCAACCTACAACGAAACTGAAACATAGCATCATTGCAGAAAGGGCAAAAATTATTAAAATGCGTTGAATTACCTGCATGCGAGACCCATTAAGCTAGTTTATCAGCGAATATATATTGAAAGACTTAGTATTACAACAGATTTACCAATAGCAAAATTCTTGACAATCGCGGACTAGACCCTGATAATAATTTCTTTTAAAGCGATCGGTAAGTGGCCATAGACATTGTTGTCGGTGGCTTTTTTACTACCTCATCTCAATTCATATCGCCATTTTACGTTTTTTCTTTAATCGATGAGGCTTTTCTTTTGAAGATCACATCAGACTTTTTGGTCATTGGTAGCGGAATCGCCGGTCTTTCCTACGCCTTGAAGGTCGCTGAACGCGGCACCGTAGCCCTAATAACCAAGCGGGACATGTCGGAGACGGCCACCAATCTGGCTCAGGGCGGTATCGCATCGGTCATTTCTACGGAAGACTCTTTTGCCTCCCATTTCAAAGACACAATGGTGGCCGGGGCTAACCTGTGCTGCGAGGAAGTTGTACAACTGGTTGTGGAAAGTGGCCCCAAAGCCATTCACGACCTGATCAACTGGGGTGTCAAATTTACCAAAAAAGACGATGACACCTATGACCTCACCCGCGAGGGAGGGCACAGCGAACGCCGAATCTTACACGCCAAGGACATTACCGGCCGAGAAATCGAACGGGCCCTGGTGACTGCGGCTCGTTGTCATCCCAACATTACCATTTACGAGCATCATATCGCTGTCGATCTAATTACCGACGCCAAAGCTAAGCGTCGTCGGGAATGTCCGAGTCATTGTCTTGGCGCCTATGTACTCGACATTGAGGGCCGGGAGGTCATTCCTTTTGGAGCCAGGGTCACTGTGCTCGCCACCGGAGGAGCCGGCAAGGTCTTTCTTTACACCACCAACCCGGATGTAGCTACCGGAGACGGTGTGGCGATGGCCTACCGTGCCGGAGCGACCATTGCCGACATGGAATTCATGCAATTCCATCCCACCACACTCTACCATCCTAATGCAAAATCGTTTTTAATCTCCGAATCGGTACGGGGTGAAGGAGCCATCCTGCGCCGCCGCGATGGAACCGCCTTTATGGAAGCTTACCATCCACTGAAGGACCTTGCACCGCGGGATGTGGTAGCCAGAGCCATCGATAATGAGTTAAAAGTACATGGCGACGACAGCGTGTTTCTCGATATTACCCACCGCGACGCCGACTATATTCGTAACCGCTTTCCCAATATCCACGAAACCTGTCTCAAATTCGATATCGACATGACCCGCGACCCTATCCCTGTAGTGCCGGCCGCGCACTATCTTTGTGGCGGCGTCAAAGTCGACACCTGGGGAGAGTCTGACTTGCAGAATCTGTTTGCCATCGGCGAAGTCGCCTTTACCGGCCTGCACGGTAGCAACAGACTCGCCAGCAACAGCCTTCTTGAAGGAGTGGTTTTTGCGGACCGGGTGGCACAACGCTCTCTGGAGAGGCTGGATGGAACTGCCGAGCCCTACCCCAGCGTGCCAACCTGGGACTATGGTCAGGCTACCGATAGTGACGAAGAAGTGGTCGTGGCCCACAACTGGGACGAAATCCGGCGCTGCATGTGGAACTACGTCGGCATCGTCCGCTCCGACCGCCGTCTGGCACGGGCATTGCGGCGAATGCAGATGATCCAGGAGGAAATCGCAGAATATTACTGGGATTTTTATCCAACGTCCGATCTTATCGAATTACGCAACATTACTACCGTAGCCAAACTGATTGTTCGCTGTGCCATACAGCGTAAAGAAAGCCGCGGCTTGCATTACAATATCGATCATCCTGAAACGGACGATCTCAACTGGAAGCGGGATACAACCGTTCGCATCACCTTTTAACAGGCTATTAGCTGGAGAGAATTTTGGGTATTGATAGCATTCGGAAGCAGATCGATCAACTGGACGATCAACTGCTGGAAATATTCAATCAGCGAGCGGCCCTCGCTTTGCGTATCGGTGAAATTAAAAAAGTTCAACAGACTGCTGTATACGATCCAAGCCGTGAAAAACGGATCTTTGGCCGCATGCAACAGGCCAACAACGGCCCTCTGGAAAACAGTGCCATCGTCCGTCTGTTTGAACGGGTAATCGACGAATCAAGAAGCCTTGAGCGCATCTTGACGAAAGGAAAGTAAGGCCATGCTGGTGGTAATGAAAAAATCGGCTTCGGACGAAGACCTGCAACAGCTGAAACGGCATCTAATTGATCTGAACTTCGACTTTCATCAATCGACGGGCATCGACCGTATCATTCTCGGTATCATTGGCGAAACCAGTCACTTCGATGTCGCCCGACTGCGTTCATTGCCCGGGGTACTAGAAGTTTTCAAAATCCCCGATGAGTAGTAGGGATTTTCAATAAAAAAAGGAGGCTTGCCGTAGGCAGCCTCCTTTTTTATTTTGGTGTATCGGTCGAATCAGTTGCCGTCGCCAACCACTTCACTTTTGGTAAAAATGGACCGCAGGGCAATACCTTGTGCCTCAACCGCTTCTCGCCCACCTTCCTCGCGATCGACCAGAGTGATGACGCCCACAACCTCCAAGCCCTCTTCCCGCGCCCGATCAACGGCCTTTAGAGCCGAACCGCCGGTGGTCAACACATCTTCAACAATCACCACCCGCGCACCGGGGACGAGGTTTTTACGACCCTCGAGCCATTGACCAGTACCGTGCCCCTTGGGCTCCTTGCGGATAATAAAGGCGGGGACGGGATCACCGGCCAAGGAACTGGTCATGGACAGGGCGGTAGCAATAGGATCGGCGCCCATAGTCAACCCACCCACCCCATGAATGGGACCGGGAAAATGCTTCAGTTCGTCGAAAAAGGCCTTGCCCACAAGAACCGCACCCCGGGGGTGCAAAGTGGTCTGTTTTCCGTCAAAATAAAAGGTGCTTTTGCGCCCCGAGGCCAGGGTGACTTCCCGCTCCTCATAAGACACCTGACACACGATTTTTTTGAGTTCATCACGGTCGTTTGCCAAACTCTTCCTCCACTAGCTAAAAGGTAACCGGTCATGCCCTCCGTTGTTTCCGGCAGGCCATCACTGCTACGTCATTGGGCCGTTGCCGGCCCGGCGGTGTTTCTCTAAAAAAGTCCCAACTGATCGTCATCGGTCAGTCGCGGAAACTTGACCGGGTAATCCCCATTGAAACAAGCATCACAGAAATCACCGCAGGTACCGTCCTCGACCCCGACCACTTGACGCATGCCATCGATGGACAGATAGCCGAGAGTGTCGGCTGTAATATATTTACAGATCTCATCCATGGAGTGGGACGAAGCGATCAGCTCCTTGCGTGTTGGCGTATCGATGCCATAATAACAGGGAAAACTCGTCGGCGGTGCTGAAACCCTCATGTGGACTTCTTTGGCACCGGCATTACGGATCATCTTTATGATCTTCCGCGAGGTTGTGCCCCTCACTATCGAATCATCAACCACCACCACCCGCTTACCTGCAAACACATCGCGGATAGCATTGAGTTTGATCTTGACGCCAAAGTGACGAATCGATTGCTGCGGCTCAATAAAGGTACGCCCGATATAGTGGTTACGGATCAGACCCATCTGGAACGGTAGGCCCGACTCTTCGGCATAACCGATGGCCGCAGGCACGCCGGAGTCGGGAACCGGAATCACAATGTCGGCCTCAACAGCGTGTTCCCGGGCCAATCTCCTGCCAAAATCCTTACGCTTTTCATAAACCTGCTGGCTAAAAACGGTGCTGTCGGGGCGGGCAAAGTAGATCAACTCAAAGACACACTGAGATATCTTTTGTTCTTCAAAGGGATGCATGGAGGTCATGCCGTCTTTGTCGAAAACAATCATCTCCCCCGGTTCGATTTCACGAATATACTCGGCATCGATCAAATCAAGAGCGCAGGTCTCAGAGGCAACCACATAAGCGCCATCGACTTTTCCGAGGACCAGTGGTCGGAAACCACTCGGATCACGTACCGCAACCATTCTCGTTTCAGTCAGAAAGACCAGACTGTAAGCGCCTCGTACAGCCCGCAAAGCCTCCGCCATACGGTCGGCCAGGGCATCGGCCTGAGAGCGGGCCAACAGATGAACGATGACCTCGGTATCGGCCGTGGTGGAAAAAATCGAGCCGTTCTTCTCCAGCTCACACCGTACTTCCTGGGCATTGACCAGGTTACCGTTATGAGCTACGGCGATGCTGCCACGGGAATAGTTAACTGTGATGGGTTGGCAGTTTTTCAGGCTGTCCCCCCCCGCCGTCGAGTAACGAACATGGCCGATAGCCGCCTGGCCGGGAAGGTTGTTGAAGATCTTATTGTCTTTGAACACATCAGCAACCAGTCCTCCGCCAACATGAGTGCGGATGTTAGAACCGTCAGCGGCGGAGATACCACAACCTTCCTGACCGCGATGCTGCAGGGCATAGAGCCCCAGGTAACTCAAATTGGCGGCCTCCGGATGACCGAAGATACCGAAGACACCACATTCATCTTTGAATTTATCGAACATATAACCACTTCCCGGCATGCAAAATGCCTGCTGAACCTGACGACGCTTTGGCACGAATGGTTACCACCCGGCAGCGCCTATTTAAACAAGACTCCAGCGGTTACACCGCTACAGCAACTCCTCACGGATGAACTTAACGGCGTTCTGATAGAGCCATAGGCCCATACCCTCTTCCGGCAGGTCGTCCTCTCGCGTCCAGCGCGGATGCTGAGTGCGATGCACATAGGCCTCGGGGTGGGGCATCAGACCGAACAGGCGTCCGGTTTCGTCGCATAACCCCGCGATGGCTGCCAGAGAACCGTTGGGGTTAGCTGGATACTCCATGGTCGGAGAGAATTCCTTGGTGCTGTACTTGAGGACCGAGAGATGTCGCGATTCGAGATCGGTCAGGACCTGGTCCGATTCCGCGACCAGTTTCCCTTCGCCATGACGAACGGGCAGGTAAACACCATCCAAACCGCGGGTAAAGACACAGGGCGACTCAGCGTCGGCCTTGAGATAAACCCAGCGGTCTTCAAAACGACCGTTGTCGTTGAAGGTCAAGGTAGCAGACTGGCGCAACTCGCCGTCGAGAGCGGGCAATAAACCCATCTTGACCATTAGCTGAAAGCCGTTGCAAACCCCCATAATCAACTTACCATCAGCAATGAATTGACGTAAGTGATCACTAAGATGCTCGCCACTACCAGCCACTGGAGCGTGTAACAGGCGATTGGCGCCGGCCTTGGCCGAGCCGAGATCGTCGCCGTCGAGAAACCCGCCGGCCAGATTAAGAAAGTGGTAGTCCGACAGGCACACCCGACCGGCTAGGAGCTCGGAGATATGGACGATATCGACCACTTCGGCGCCAGCCAAGCGAATGGCGTGGGCCGTCTCCCGCTCACAGTTGGTACCGTTGCCAGCAATGACAATGGCTTTTACTTGTTTAGACATCCCTTACATCTCCCTTAACGGCGATTGCCACGCCTCTTTGAGATCATCGATAGTGGAGCGAACCAACACCTCACCCTGCAGGCCAACGATCCGCACCTCCCGATCCTCAGTTACCTCGCCAAGCAAGGAAACATCTTGGCTTTCAAACAGGGATTCGAATGCCTCTTGCAAATCAGGTCTAACGGTCACCAGAAGACGGCTCTGTGATTCGGAAAAGAGCAGAGCATCTTCCCGCATCCCCTCTTCTCGCTTAACCTTACGCAGGTCGGCATGAACGCCAAACCCGCCGGCAAAGGCTTTTTCCGCTAAGGCAACAGCCAGACCACCATCGGACAGATCGTGACAGGAAGCGATCAGGCCCTGTTCCTGAGCACGATTAAGGGTACGGTAACGCTGTAAGGCAGTGACAGCATCAACTTTAGGCACATTGGCACCGAGGTGACCCAACATGTCGTAGTACTCAGAAGCGCCAAGTTCGTCAAAGGTCGTTCCGAGCAGGTAGACCAGATCGCCAGAACGCTTGACGTCCATGGTCACCCCTTTGCGTATATCTTCGGTCTTACCTATAACAGAAAAGAGCACCGTCGGCGGAATGGAGATCTTAGTGTCGCCGATCTGGTAATCGTTCTTCATCGAATCTTTGCCTGAAACCAGCGGCACACCGAAGGCAACGCAATATTCGTACAGGGCCTTGTTAGCCCGTACTAGCTGAGCCGCCTTGAATTCACCATCGGGAGTACGATCACTCTGAACCGGATCACACCAGCAGAAGTTGTCGAGGCCGGCTACATGGTCAATATTTCCTCCAACCGACACATAGTTGCGCAGCCCTTCATCGATGGCGCAAGCCATCATGTGGTAGGTATCGATATCACTGTAACGGGGGCAGATACCGTGGGCCACCACGACGCCTTCAAAGGAGTCGGGCAGAGGCCGAATCATGGGCGCATCAGCGGGTCCGTCGTTCTCCACCCCGACCAGCGGTTTAAGGACCGTGGCACCCTGGACCTCGTGGTCGTAGCGCCGCACCACGCTCTCCTTGGAGCAAATATTGAGCCGCGCCAGCAGACTATGCAAGGTAGCGCTCATATCCAGGGGCTGAGCAATTTTCGGCTCCTGGTGACCTCGATCCTCCCAGCGGGCCTGCAGCTTGAGCTGGGGCACACCTTCATGAATAAAGTCCATGGGCAGATAACAAACGGTCTTCCCTGCATACAAACAGTGGTAGTACCCAGAATCGGTAAACTCGCCGAGGTCAGTGGCGTCCACATCCATCTGCCTGGCCAGGTCGATAAATTCAGCAATATTTTCTGGCTGCACCGCCAAAGTCATGCGCTCCTGGGCCTCTGAAATGAGAATTTCCCAGGGCTGCAGACCTGCGTACTTAAGGGGCGCCCGGTCCAGGTGCATTTCAAAGCCACCGGTATCCTCGGCCATTTCACCTACCGAACTCGACAGGCCGCCAGCACCGTTGTCGGTAATGGAACGATAGAGGCCCCGATCGCGTGCGATCAGCAGAAAATCGAACATCCGTCGCTGGGTGATGGGATCGCCGATCTGTACCGCAGTCGCTGGTGACCCTTCGTGCAGTTCTTCGGATGAAAAGGTGGCGCCGTGTATACCGTCTTTACCTATGCGCCCGCCGGTCATGACAATACGGTCGCCTGGCAGGGCCTTTTTGACATGTCCGGGTTGACCATGCAGCGTGGCAGGCATCAAAGCTGCGGTGCCACAATAGACCAGCGGCTTGCCGGCAAAGCGATCATCAAAAACGATAGAACCGTTGACGGTCGGAATGCCGCTCTTGTTGCCTCCATGCTCGACCCCTTCGACAACGCCCTCAAAGATACGGCGAGGATGAAGCAGCCGCGGCGGCAGTGGGTGGGCATAAAACGGCGACGCGAAGCAGAAAACATCGGTATTGAACATCAACCGAGCGCCCATGCCGGTACCGAAAGGATCGCGGTTACAGCCGACGATACCGGTCAAAGCGCCGCCGTAAGGATCGAGAGCGCTAGGCGAATTATGAGTTTCGACTTTAAAAACTAGACTCCATTCGTTATTGAAGCGGATGACCCCAGCGTTGTCTTTAAAGACTGACAAGCAAATATCTTTGTCACCCATGGCCTCCCGGATGGTACGGGTAGCACCAACGATATAGGTCTTAAATAGGGAGTCGATGGTTTCGCTATTACCCTGGCCATCGTCATAGTCGATTTTGGCGGCAAAAATTTTGTGTTTACAGTGTTCGCTCCAAGTCTGAGCCAAGGCTTCTAACTCTACATCGGTCAGCGATGCCCCTAGGCCGACCTTGGCACGCTCTACTGCGGTCGCTGGGTTAGCAGCAAACCGCTGGAGTTCCTGCATTTCTTCGAGATTAAGCGCCAGAACACCATCCCGACTAATACGGAGCAACTCATCGTCTGCCACGGCAAGGTCTATCTGTTGCACCTTAGGTTCGGCAGTGCTGACAACCTTAGGCACAGAAAC
>JAIOSZ010000171.1 GCA_021107335.1 Desulfuromonadaceae bacterium
AGCGGCCAGACACCGAGCACGTCGTCAATGCGCAGTTTTTCCTGCTCCCAGTGAAAGCCGTAGACGAAGATCAGAGCGCCGATGCCTCCCATGAGAAATGCTGCCAAGGGGTGGACTAGGTCGGAGCCGGCGCAGATCGCGATGAGTCCGGCCAAGGCACCGTTGTGTACGAAGCCTGGGTCGTTACGGCCGGCAATGAGGGCAAACAGTACCCCGCCGACCATGGCCATCAGTGAGTTCACTGCTACTAGGCCAGAGATGCCGCTGAGCTGCTGGGAGCTCATGACGTTAAAGCCGAACCAGCCGACGGCCAGAATCCAACTGCCGAGGGCCAGAAAGGGGATATTGCTGACCGGTATCGGGTGGCTCTTACCGTTCTTGTAACGGCCACGGCGGGCGCCGAGGGCAATTACTGCTGGCAAGGCCAGCCAGCCGCCCATGGAATGGACCACTACGCTGCCGGCAAAGTCGTGAAAGGGGGCGCCGCAATACTTTATGAACAGATCCTGCAGCAAGCCGCTGTGTTGGCCCCAGATCAACGATTCAAAGATGGGGTAGGTCAGACCGACAAAGATGGCGCCAGCCAGAACCTGCGGCCAGAAACGGGCCCGTTCGGCGATACCACCGGAAATTATCGCGGGAATACAGGCGGCGAAGCAAAGCAAAAAGAAGAAGCGTACCAATTCGTAGCCTTGGTTGCCGCCCATCAGGCTGCTCGCACTATGAAAGAAATGGGTGCCGT
The DNA here is from genome assembly GCA_021107335.1 of Desulfuromonadaceae bacterium. GTDB lineage: Bacteria > Desulfobacterota > Desulfuromonadia > Desulfuromonadales > Syntrophotaleaceae > Syntrophotalea_A. The sequence continues at coordinate 743 of JAIOSZ010000171.1, forward strand.
AGGCGAGGGGGTAGCCGATCAGAAAATAACAGACCGTCGAAACCGACCAGTCGGTGAGAATCTTGGTGAATGCGTTGACTTGGCTCTTTTGGGTGACGGTACCAACCTCCAAAAAAGCAAAGCCGGCGTGCATGGCAAAGACCATGACCGCCCCAAGCATGAGAAATAGAACGTCGCCGCCGTGAACTAGTCCCTGAACAGTGGACTCCATGAAAAATCCTCCTCGATTTTGAAAGTCAATTCAGCGTCTTTGCCGAAAAATGAATCAAGGTTGTATTTCAATGGGCGTGCCAAGAATAAAAAATAGGCAAAATCAACAGGATAGCTATCGAGGTCAGTTGAGTGAAGTCGAAATCGCCCACTCTTTACTCATAGATGACAAAAAAAGTGGCAAGCCGTGAGGCGTGCTTTGGATGTGCTTGTATTTAAACGGGTTGTTGGGTCTGGCAGGGTGGTTTATGGGTGTTTTTCAGGGGGTTTTGAGGCAGGGGATGATTAAAACAAGGGCAGGCGTTGGTGTAGCACCGGTCGGCTGCCCATATTTTAACTATGGTCGTTATTTAAGATTGGCGGCTGTAAGCAATTGTCCGGTGGTTTTTCTTACGAGTAAGGCCGCTTCCTGTTTGGGAAGCGGCCTTGCTTGAATGCTTTAAATTGTATAGAGCTGCGGGTCGGGTGTTATTTGCTTTTGAGCTTCGGTAGTGCTTTTAGATATTCGCGATTGAGCATGGCGATGAATTTAACGCTAATGCCCTTGGGGCAGGACGCCTCGCATTCGTAATGGTTGCTGCAGTTGCCGAAGCCTTCGTCGAGCATGGTTTCGGTCATGGCGCAAACCCGGCTGGCGGCCTCCGGTCTTCCCTGGGGTAGTTTGGCCAGTTGGCCGACTTTGGCTGAAACGAAGAGCATCGCCGAGCCGTTGGGGCAGGCCGCTACACAGGCGCCGCAGCCGATGCATTCGGCAGCATCCATGGCGGTGTCGGCATCGTCCTTGGGAATCAGGATAGCGTTGGCGTCGGGCACTCCGCCGGTGCTGACCGACACGTAGCCGCCGGCTTCGACGATACGATCCATGGCGGTGCGGTCGACGATCAGGTCCTTGAGCACCGGAAAGGCTCGGGCACGCCAGGGCTCGATGTAGATTTCATCGCCGTCCTTGAACTGGCGCATATGCAGCTGGCAGACGGTGGTCTCGGCCTGCGGTCCGTGGGGTTGACCATTGATCACCTGAGAACAGGTGCCGCAGATTCCTTCTCGGCAGTCGTGGTCGAAGACGATCGGCTCGCGACCCTCTTTGATCAGAGCTTCGTTTACTTCGTCGAGCATCTCCAGAAAGGACATGTCCGGGCTGACGTCCGTGGCTTGATGGCGTTCCAGTTGGCCCTTGTCATCGGGGCCCTGCTGACGCCAGACATGCAGTGTCAGGTTCATTATTTGTAACTCCTTACCGCCAGTTCGATATCTTCAAAGGTCAAAGGTTCTTTGTGCAGCTGAGGCGTCTTCTCGCCGCCGCCATATTCCCAGGCGGCCACATAAGAGAAGTCGTCGTCGTGGCGCACGGCCTCGCCTTCTTCGGTTTGGTGCTCGACCCGAAAGTGACCGCCACAGGACTCATCGCGGTTTAAGGCATCTCTTGCCAACAACTCGCCAAATTCCAGGTAGTCGGCCATGCGACCGGCTTTTTCCAGCTCCTGATTAAGGTCGGCGCCGCTGCCGGGGACACGGACGTTGTTCCAAAATTCCTCCCGTAGGGCCGGAATCTTTTCCACCGCCGCCGTCAGGCTCTCTTTGCTGCGGGCCATACCGACGTCTTCCCACATGATGTGGCCCAGTTCGCGATGAAAATCATTGACGGTCTTGCGACCATTGACGGCCAGCAACTTGTTGCTGAGTCCTTCGACCTGGGCGGCCGAATCGCGGAACTCGTCCCCTTTGATGCTAACTTTGCCGGGTTCGGTTCGTGCCAGATAATCGGCGATGGTGTAGGGGGCGATAAAGTAGCCGTCGGCCAGGCCCTGCATCAGAGCGCTAGCCCCAAGGCGGTTGGCGCCGTGGTCGGAGAAGTTGGCTTCGCCCAGGACAAACAGGCCCGGCACATTACTCTGCAGGTTGTAGTCGACCCACAGTCCGCCCATGGCATAATGCAGGGCGGGATAGATGCGCATCGGCTGGCCATAGGCATCTTCACCGGTGATTCGCTGGTACATGTCGAACAGGTTGCCGTAACGGGCGCGAATGGTGTCCTCGCCGAGTCGCTCGATGGCATCGGCAAAGTCGAGATAGACGCCGCGACCGCTGCCGACACCGAGACCCGCATCGCAAGCCTGTTTGGCGGCTCGTGAAGCGATATCCCGCGGCGCAAGGTTGCCGAAGCTCGGGTACTTGCGCTCCAGATAGTAGTCGCGGTCGTCTTCGGGGATTTGGTGGGCCGGACGCTGGTCGCCTTTATTCTTCGGTACCCAGATGCGACCATCGTTGCGCAAGGATTCGGACATCAGGGTCAGTTTTGATTGGTGGTCGCCGGTGACCGGGATACAAGTCGGGTGGATCTGGGTGTAGCAAGGGTTGGCGAAATACGCACCTTTTTTATGGGCGCGCCAGGCGGCCGTGACGCTGCTGCCCATGGCGTTGGTCGACAGGTTGTAGACATTGACGTAGCCGCCACTGGCCAGAACCACTGCATCGCCAGCATGGCATTGAACTTCGCCAGTCACCAGATTTCGCACGGTGATGCCCTTGGCCTCACCGTCGACCACTACCAGGTCGAGCATCTCGGTCCGGGCGTGGACGCGGATTTTTCCAGCCTGCACCTGGCGGCTGAAGGCCTGATAGGCGCCGAGTAGTAGCTGTTGGCCGGTCTGGCCGCGGGCAAAGAAGGTACGGGAGACCTGGGCGCCGCCGAAAGAGCGGTTCTCCAAGTATCCAGCGTAATCTCGGGCGAAGGGCACCCCCTGAGCGACGCACTGATCGATGATGTTGTTGCTGATCTGAGCCAGGCGATAGACATTAGCCTCACGGGCGCGAAAGTCGCCGCCTTTGATGGTGTCTTGAAACAGCCGAAAGATACTGTCGCCATCGTTGGGATAGTTCTTGGCGGCATTGATCCCGCCCTGAGCGGCGATGCTGTGGGCCCGGCGTGGGCTGTCCTGGTAGCAGAAGGCTTCGACGTTGTAGCCGAGTTCGGCCAGGGTTGCCGCCGCGGAGGCACCGGCCAGGCCGGTGCCAACGACGAGGACAGTGTATTTGCGTTTGTTGGCCGGGTTGACCAGCTTCAAGTCCCGTCGATGGTTGTCCCATTTATCTTTAAGCGGTCCGGATGGACATTTGCCGTCGAGTATCACAATAAACCCCCCTGGGAGTTTGTCGGCCTTAGCAGGCCGAAACGAAAAGTTGGCTGTTCGAGATCAGGTTTTAAAGAATTTGAGAGCCAATAGCAGGGCTATTGGGCGAAAATTCTAGGAAATATGAGCCGATCAGGCGGTTTTGCAGTCGGCCTATGATAAGGCCGACAAGCTCCTAGCTTACAAGGCCAAAAAAAGTCAGAAGTGGAATGGAGAGGTAGCCGGCCAATAGGGCCAGTGCTGCAACGAGTCCGGCTTTCCGCAGTAGGGGCAGCAGCTGTTCGTTGCAGGCGCCCAGGGTCTGGAATGTGCTGCTGATCCCGTGGCTGAGGTGCAGAAATAGAGCGGCCAAGCCGCCGGTATAGAGCAGCACCAGAGGCCATTGCTTAAAGCTCAGAACTATCATGCGAAACACATCGACCTGGCCGGCAGCGTCGCTGAACAGAGACGGGTCGAGACCAACCTTGCGCAGGGTGAAGTGGAGCAGGTGATAGACTACGAAGGCCAAAAGTGCCAGGCCCGAATAGATCATGGTCTCGGCGGCCAGAGTTGTGCTCTGGACGGCTTTTTTGGCGTAGCCCATGGGTTTTGCCGCCCGGTTTTGCAGGGTCAGCCAGATGCCGAAAGTCACATGAACCAACAGGGCACCCAGCAGGCCAAGGCGAAAGATCCACAACACCGGGCCGAGTTTGTGCAGTTGTTCAGCATAGGCGTTGATCGCTGCCGATCCGGCGAACAGGGTCGTATTGCCGAGCAGGTGCGCCGCGACAAAACCGGCCAGCATCAATCCGCTGCAGGCCATGAAGAGCTTTCTGCCAACGGAGCTTCGAAACAGGTTCATCAGTTGCATTACATTTAATCCCTTGCTAAAAGCGTTGTTTTAGTCGCTTCGGTACGCGGTTCACTGTCGCCTGCCGGTTTTGTTCGTCGGCAAGGACAACGGACTTTAATTGACTTGTTGGTTGAATAGGAGTAGTCGGTTTGCTTGCTGGTTGCGGCATTTTAAGCCGATCCCTTTTTAGTGAACCTCGTATATTAATCGGCTTTGGCGACAATTGCAAAAAAAATGTGCTAACGTGAATCGCTGCTGCGCTGGATTAGCGACGAATTCCTCCAAAAAATCAGTTAGTTTCAGCCTTTCGCGCGAGATTCTCAAGGCAAGGGGGATGGGTAAAGGGGGGCTACTCTTTGGTGGGAAATATGCTAAAATGCATCGATTGGTGTGTGAAGAACGACTCATGTAGTGTTTATTTGAGCGCTTGAGAAGTTGCCGGCGGGTACCGGTGACGGGTGCCATAAAGGTAATGCGCAATGTCAAAACAGGATAACGTTCCAAAAAACCCAGCCAGCTGGCTGCTGGGTAAGCTGGTAACGTCGCTAGAACGAATCGGAGCAGAGAGTCTTTATTATCTAGAGCAAGCCGGGCGCATGGGGATCTTCCTGTTTGCTTGTCTGCTGAATGCGATTCGGCCCCCCTATAAGCTGTTTCCTATAGTACGCCAGATTCACTTTATCGGCTATCGCTCGATTTTCGTTATTCTGTTTACCGGAACCTTTACCGGAATGGTGCTGGCTCTGCAGGGTTATTATACCTTACGTAAGTTCGGCTCCGAAGGGCTGCTTGGTTCGGCCGTTGCCTTAAGCTTGCTGCGGGAGTTGGGCCCAGTGATCGCCGCCCTGATGGTGGTCGGTCGGGCCGGTTCGGCCATTTGCGCTGAAAGCGGTATCATGCGTAACTCCGAGCAGAGCGATGCTCTTGAATGTATGGCGATCGATCCTTACAAGTATCTGATGGCCCCTAAGTTCATTGCCGGTATTGTGTCCATGCCTATGCTGACTTTTGTTTTTGACGTGGCCGGTATTATGGGCGGTTATATCGTTGGCGTCAGCATGCTGGGCGTGGCGGGTGGCAGCTATTTTCAGGAAATGTACCGCAGCGTTGTCTGGGCCGATGTGGAGATGGGCCTAGTTAATTCTCTGGTGTTCGGCCTGTTGATCATCTGGATCTCGGGGGCCAAGGGGTATTTTCTCCATCTCGAGCGTTCGGAAGGGTTTGGCGGGGAGGGGGTTAGCCGCACGACAACCAGCGCCGTGGTC
>JAIOSZ010000004.1 GCA_021107335.1 Desulfuromonadaceae bacterium
ACCGAGCCCTTTTTTATCGGGTGCTGACCGACCATCTGCAAGAGCTGATGCCGATTATCTACACCCCGACCGTCGGGCAGGCTTGCAAGCAGTTCTCTCACATCTATCGCAAGGGACGGGGTCTTTATCTCTCGGCACTCAATAAGGGTCGCATCGCCGAACTGCTGCGCAACTGGAGCTATGAGGATGTGCGTATGGTGGTGGTGACCGACGGTGAGCGGATTCTCGGTCTGGGCGATCTCGGTGTCGATGGCATGGGCATTCCGGTGGGTAAGTTGTCTCTCTACACCGCTTGTGCTGGGGTTCATCCGACCTACTGCCTGCCGGTGACCATCGATGTCGGTACCAACAACGATGAGCTGCTGCAGGATCCCCTCTATCTGGGGATGCGTCAGGCCCGTATCCGTGGCGCCGAGTACGATGCTCTGATCGAGGAGTTTGTGCTGGCGGTTCAGGAGGTCTTTCCGCAGGCGGTGATTCAGTTCGAGGATTTTGCCAATTGCAACGCCTTCCGCCTGCTGCAGACCTATCAACATCGCGTTTGCTGTTTCAACGACGATATCCAAGGCACCGCCAGCGTCGCTCTGGCTGGTATCTACGCCGCCTTGCGTTTGACCGGCCTTCCCCTGACGGAGCAGACCTTTCTGTTCCTCGGTGCCGGTGAGGCGGGTACTGGGACCGGAAACCTGTTGGTGGCAGCCCTGATGGCCGAAGGCTTGAATGAGGAGCAGGCTCGTCAGCGTTGTTGGTTCGTCGATTCCAAGGGTCTGGTGGTGCAAAGCCGGCAAGAATTGGCCTCTCGGAAGCAGCCCTTTGCTCACGACTATCCGCAGCAGGACAATCTGCTCAGCGCGGTGCGCAGCCTTAAACCGACGGCCCTGATCGGTGTTTCCGGTCAGGGGCAAGCTTTTAGCGAAGCGGTCTTAACCGAGATGGCGACTCTCAATAAGCGGCCGATTATTTTTGCTCTGTCCAATCCCACCAGCAAATCGGAATGCACCGCCGAGCAGGCCTATGCCGCCACCGCTGGCCAGGTTATCTTTGCCAGCGGCAGTCCTTTTGCGCCGGTAGTTTTGGAGGAGCGTATTCTGGTGCCAGGGCAGGGCAACAACGTCTATATCTTTCCCGCCATCGGCTTGGCCGCCATGGCTACTGGTGCAGAATGTATTACCGACGAGATGTTTCTGGTGGCGGCGCGGGCCTTGGCCGCTCAGGTGACCGATGCCGACTTGGCTCAGGCTTCGGTCTATCCTCCCCTGACAAAAATCCGTGAGGTTTCCGCCCTGATTGCCGTAGCTGTGGCAGACCTGATCTACGAAAGGGGCTTGGCTCGGACGAAGCGACCTGACGACCTGCTAAACTATATGTATTCATGGATGTATCAACCGGCTTATCCTGACTATGTCGTCGAAAGGAGTTAATCGCTGTTTCTGCTCTTCGTAAGGCCGGTGAACAGAGTCCTGCAAGAAAGGAAGCAGTGCCTTATGGCTCGATGCGTTTTTATCGATTTGAGCGGTACCTTGCATGTGGGGCGCACGCCTCTGCCAGGGGCTATCGAGGCGGTGGCTCGCTTGCGACGTGAGGGTTACCGGGTGCGCTTTGTCAGTAATACTTCCAGTAAAAGTCTCCGCTATCTGCAGCAGGTTTTGAGCGAAATCGGTTTCGATATCGCTCTTGAAGAACTCTTTACCGCGCCCTTGGTGGTCCGACGGCATCTACTCAAGCACCATTTACGCCCCTACCTTCTGGTCCATCCCGATCTAGAAAAAGAGTTTGCCGACCTGCCTCAGCAAGATCCTAATGCGGTGGTGGTTGGCTGCGCCCTGCAGCACTTCACTTACGCTAATCTCAACCACGCCTTTCGTCTCCTCAAGGGAGGGGCGCAACTCATTGCCACTGGTCGTACTGCTTGCTTTGAAGGGCGCGACGGTTTGCAGCTCGATGCCGGTCCCTTTGTTGCCGCTCTCGAATACGCCGCCGGTTCCGAGGCACTGGTGCTTGGTAAGCCGTCGCCGGCTTTTTTCGCCGCAGCTCGGCAAGAGTTCAGCTGCCCGTTGGATCGGGTCACCATGATCGGTGATGACGCCCGTTCGGACGTGGGGGCTGCTCTGGCGGCGGGCATGCGCGCTATCTTGGTGCAGACGGGCAAATACCGGCCGGGGGACGAAGCTTTAATTGGACACGCCGATGCGCAGGTCGCTGCGAGCATGAGCGAGGCTGTGGAACTGATTTTGGCTGCGGAAAAATAAACGAAGCGAGAAAGTGTTTTAGTGAAGGGCTTTTTCGCGGCTGGATAGTAGCTAAGGAGAGACTGGTGAAAAATTCCATCGTACTGTTGCTGGGGCTGCTGAGAGTCATCTATCTGCTCAACCCGGGGGCCGGCATCTTTGAGCTGATCCCGGACAATCTGCCTTTTGTCGGTAATCTCGATGATGCTGCGGCCCTGGCGCTGCTGGTTATGTGTCTGCAGTATTTCGGCATTAATCTTCCGGATCTATTTCGCCGTAAAAAAGACTGAGCGTGGGTTTTTTATAAGCCCCTTTTCAGGATAGGCGAATCGCCATTGTCTCAGTGGCCATACGGCGCCAGCGGTAGGCTGTCATCAGGTCCCACTACGAATTTGAGGAGATAGTTTTGTGAGTGATGCAGTAAAGAGACGATTATCCAACGAATTGCCTTCAGCATTGAAGAACATGGAGCAGCTGAATGGGGAACTGAAAGATCGTCGACCAGTAGTTTTTATCGATTTTGACGGTACTCTGACGCCCATTGCCGAGCGACCGGAGATGGCTGATATTTCGTTGGACATGCGTGAGTCGGTTCGTCGCCTGGGGCAGTGCTGTACCCTAGCCATTGTCAGTGGACGTGATCTGGATGATGTGCGTGCCAAAGTTGGCATCGACGAGATTTACTATGCTGGTAGCCACGGGTTTCATATTGCCGGCCCGGCCGGTTTCGGTCATGAATTGCAACAGGGTAGCCAATTTCTGCCTGCTCTGGATAGGGCAGAACGGGCCTTACTGCGACAGCTTAGATCTATTGCTGGCGCACAGGTGGAACGGAAAAAATTCGCTGTGGCGATCCATTTTCGGCGGGTGGCCAATGAACAGGTGGATGCTGTGACGGCGGTGGTTGACGGGGTTCTGGCAGATAGCGAGGGGTTGCGCAAGACGGGCGGCAAGATGATCTTTGAACTGCGCCCCGACATCGACTGGGACAAGGGCAAAGCGCTGACCTGGTTGCTGGAAAAGTTGCAACTGGATAAGCACAACACCGTGCCGATCTACATTGGCGATGACTTGACGGACGAGGACGCCTTTCGTGAGCTGCAACAGCACGGCATCGGTATTTTAGTGCGTGAGGAGGCTCGACCGACCCTGGCTCGGTATGCCTTGGAGAGCGTTGACGAGGTGGGAATCCTGTTGCGACGTTTGGCGACGCAGTTCGAATAGAGATTCAACTGAAGTGCAAAAAACCACCGCCCGGCGAAAAGGCACCGGGTGGTGGTTTGATTATAATCGCTAGAAAGTAGCGGTTTGCAGAGTGGCCCCTGGACCGAGCGTTTAGCTCGAAATGAGGTTAGTTAGCGCTATCCTGAATCGCTTCGCCGGCCTTTTCCAGGTCCTTGCCAACGCCGGCCATGGTATTGCAACCACTCAAGGCGAGGCCTATCAGTAACAGCAGTACAGCCCATTTCTTCATGATTTCGCTCCCTCTTTTTAGGTTGTAGCGCGTGCCTGAACACGGCAGCGACTTTCAGGTACTCTTTGATTGATGCCGAGGATAGATCAAGAAGCGCCTGACATTCAATAGAAAAATGGTCGCTAGCCCAGGTGAGAATCGCTGGAGGCAAGGACGGGCATTTTCAAGGCGGCGATTCAAGGGCCCGCAGAAGAGCCAGGGGATCGACCTTGCAGTTATGTACCCGAGCTCCCCAATGCAGGTGAGGCCCGCTGGCCCGGCCTGTGGCACCGGCCAAGCCGATGGTTTGGCCGGCAGCGACCCGCTCGCCTTCGCTGATGCTGATTCTGGAGAGATGAAAATACATGGTAATAACGCCCATGCCGTGATCGATGTAAACGCTCTTGCCGGCAAAAAAGTGATTGGTTACCAGCACCACCAGGCCGCCGCCAGCGGTCGCCACAGGTTCGCCGAGCCGGGCCCGCTGATCGACACCGCTGTGATAGCTGCGGGGCTGACCGTTGAGGATGCGCTGCAGGCCAAAGGGGGAAAGTAGCTTGCCTTGTACCGGCAGTTGAAAGGGGGCCTTCCAGAGGCATGCCTGCTGCAAATGGTTAAAAACCCTGTCCCGTTCGGCCTCCTCGCGGCGGTGGCGTTCTATGGCCTTTTGATCGGGGCTGACCTGTCGTGGAGGCAGGCTGAGGTGCTGCTCGGGAAAGTTTTTTTCCTCGATCTGCAGATTGACAAGATGGTTGCGGCGAAGTCCGCTACGGGCTGTGATCTGCAGCTTGCCTTGATGGATTCCTGCAGCCATATCCCGGGGGATGCCGATCAAGGCTACCAGTCGTCCATTGGGCAGAGGTGACAGGTCAATGAGTTGCTTTCGCCAGAGCAGGGTAGCTGAAAAAATGGCCGTGGCCGGGTTAAGCTCGATGCGAGCCACGTCGCCAGTCCTCAGAATTGAAGGATGAATGGTGACAGACCACTCTGCCGCCATTGCTTTACGGTGTGGCTTACAGACCGGCATCAGGGTCAGAATGGCTAACAGGCAGCTTATTTGGAGAAATTTCGTCATTACACCACGCATTTGTTTCCATAAGGCGGGCTTTAAGGTGTTGCGCTCTTTGTCGCTGAGCTTAATATTTTACCATGAAAAGGCCGGTTCTCGCCACGGTACAAAGAGAATTGAGAAACGCACCGTGTCACAGGGTAAACAACGGACTGAGGGAGAATAAAGTGAAAAGGTTGTTTCTGGTTATTCTGGGGCTAATTGGTCTCTGTGGAAGTGCCGCTGCGGAAAGTTCCGTATGGGTGGTTCGTCACGGTAATTTGGAGACCTATCTGGGGGGTACCTGCCATGTACTGCGCCCGGAAGATTATCCCTTGCCGGTCGAATTTGAGAAGGCTTATCAAGCTGCTGAGCAAATTGTCTTCGAAGCCGATCCTGGTCAGTTAAACAGCCCACAGATGCAGCAACTGATCGCGCGTAAGGCCTTTTACCTTGATGGCACCACGCTGGAACAGGTTCTGCATCCTACGACCTATCAGCTGCTGCAGGACCATTGCCAGCGTCGGAATCTTCAGCTGAGCGCCTTCGCTCATCTTAAACCGGCCATGGCGTCTTTAACTCTGCTGGCTATTGAACTTCAACGCCAGGGCATCGATCAGGGTGGCGTTGATCTGCACTTTTACCAGAGAGCAGTGGCTGATGGAAAGGGGCGGGGGGCCCTGGAAACCTTTGAACAGCAGCTAGAGTTCATGCTGAACATGGCCGAAGGTCGGGAAGACCGCTTTATGCAACATTCGATTGGTGAGTTGGAACGACTTGACGAAGTTTTCGAGGGCCTCATCGCTGCCTGGCGTAAGGGCGATGACGAAAAGATCACCAAGCTTGTGACGGACGATTTCAAAGAGCAGTTCCCGGAGATTTACCGCACCCTGTTCAGCGCGCGCAATGCGGCCTGGGTGCCTTTTCTCGAAACGTATATCGCCAGCCAAGAAACAGAACTGGTCCTGGTCGGGGTCGGTCACTTAGTCGGTGACGACGGCTTGGTAGCGGAACTGCGAAAACGAGGCTATCGAGTCGAGAAGCTCCCCTGAATTCCCCCCCCCCCTTGTTTATTGTCTACCTGAAAGTTTTGTCGGAGGTTTTTCTCGTCAGATCGGCTGCTGGCGGTATTGGATTGATATTATGAACTTCCCCTTTGGTTTCCGAAAAACAATTTTGAAAAGTCTAATATTGTTTTAAGGTACCGTGATTATTGGATTTGTCATGTTTTGTAATGGGGGGGGGATGTTGGACAATTCAATTTTTCTGTCGTTGTTGATGGTTGGTATCTTTGCCCTGGTGGGCGTGGCGTTTAGCATTCTTTTGTACAAAAAAAACGAGTCATTCAAGACGCTGCGCAAAAGCGAACAACATTTTCGCTGCCTGGTGGAGACGGCCAGTGACTGGATCTGGGAGATGGATGCCGCCGGTCGCTATACATTCGCCAGTGCACAGGTTCTGGATCTGCTGGGTTACGCACCGCCGGAAATATTGGGCAAGACCCTGCTCGATCGGATGGATCCGGTAGAAGCCCGCCACATCGAGGAAAAATTCAAAAATATCATCAAAGACCAGCAGCCCTTTCATTTAGTTAAAAAAAATAACCTGCACCGGGACGGCAGACAAGTTGTGTTTGAAAGCAACGGTCTGCCGTTTTTTGATAACCATGGCAAGTTGGCTGGGTATCGGGGGGTCGATCGGGATATTTCTGAACGGGATAAATCGCAGGATGCCCTGCATCTGGCCTTACATAGTTTCGATTCATCGATCAGCGGCATTGTCATGGCTGACTTGAGATGAAAGGTGACCTACGCTAACAAGGCCTTTCAGTTCATGTGTGGCGTGGCTTCTCTCGATGGATTCATCGGCAAGCCAGCCTTCGGCCTGTGGGAGAATACCGAACAGGCTCAAGCGATTTTGCCAGCCCTGGCCGGCGGTGGCACCTGGTCGGGAGAGCTGAGCGGGGTACGATCGGATGGTTCTCGGTTTGCGATTCAGGCCTCGGTCTTTCAGATCCGTAACCAACAGGACAAACCTCTGAACCTGATGGGCGTGTATATCGACATCAGCGACCGCAAGGAGGCGGAACAGGGGCTACGGGAAAGCAAAGACATGCTCAACGCCATTCTAGAAGGTATTTCCGACCCGATATTTATGATGGACCGCTCCCTTCGTATCCTCTGGGCAAATGATACCGCTAAAGGATTCTTCGGCGCGAAGTTGGTCGGAAAAAAGTGCTACCAGGCCATTCATCGCCGCACTTCTCCCTGTTTGCCATCCCCCTGTAGCGCGTTACTCTGCTTTCAGGACGGCGCATTGCAGGAGGATGAACAAGCGTGGATCGGTTCGGATGGGGACAAGCGTCTTTTTCATTGTACCGCCAATGTGGCGT
>JAIOSZ010000260.1 GCA_021107335.1 Desulfuromonadaceae bacterium
CGCATCAGCTTGGAGCGTAAGCGGGTATGTAAAGGACTGCTGGCAGAAACCGTGCGGCAGCCGGAGAATAGGCGACTGCGCTTTTCCGATCGCCTTTCTGCCTGGACGACCAATCCCTGGACCCGTTTCCCGCTGTTGATTCTGGTGCTCTATTTCGGCATTTATCAATTTGTCGGCAAGTTCGGGGCTGGTGTGCTGGTCGATCTCTGCGAGGGCTCCCTGTTTGAAAACTTCCTCAACCCTTTAGCTATAAGCCTGATCGATCGTTTTGTGCCCTGGTACTGGTTGCGGGAACTGGTCGTCGGTGAATACGGTATCTTTACCCTCGGTGTCCGCTATGCGGTGGCGTTGGTGTTACCCATTGTCGGCACGTTCTTCCTGACCTTCTCAGTCATTGAGGATGTCGGCTATTTTCCGCGGCTGGCCATGTTGGTGGACCGTGTTTTTAAAAAAATAGGGCTTAACGGGCGAGCGGTGATTCCCATGGTCCTCGGTTTTGGTTGTGATACCATGGCGACCATGGTGACCCGCACCCTGGAAACCGTTCGTGAACGAGTGCTGGTGACCCTTTTGCTGGCACTGGCGATCCCTTGCAGTGCTCAGTTGGGGGTTATTCTCGGCCTTCTTTCTGGCGTTCCGGGGGCTTTACTGGTCTGGACTGTTTGTATCGTTTTGATCTTTCTGCTGGTCGGTTTTCTCTCGGCCCAGGTGTTGCCCGGCGAGCGGCCGATGTTCTACATGGAGTTGCCGCCCATGCGGCTGCCCCAATTCCATAACGTGCTGGTGAAGACCATGACCCGCATGCAGTGGTACTTTCTGGAAATCTTTCCCCTGTTCATTATCGCCTCCGTTCTGCTGTGGGCAGGCAAAATGACCGGTGCTCTGGAGTGGTTGGTGCGCGGTATGACCCCGGTTATGGGGCTGCTCGGCCTGCCAGAGCAGGCTTCGGCCGCCTTTATTTTCGGTTTCTTCCGTCGTGATTTTGGGGCTGCCGGGCTTTACGAGCTTCAGAAAGCAAATCTATTGTCGCCAGTTCAGTTGACGGTAGCAGCGGTAACCATGACCCTCTTTGTGCCCTGCATTGCCCAGTTTCTGATGATGAAAAAAGAGCGGGGCTGGAAAGTTTCTCTCGGTATCTTCCTATTTGTTACAGTACTAGCTTTTTCCGTCGGCTGGTCGTTGAATATTTTGCTGCTCTTTACCGGCATACTTTCATGAAGTGTGGGTTTTGTGGCCGCCATTTCACGCCAGCGGAAGCGGCGGAGAAAGAATCCTGCGGTCGCTGTCTACGTGGCTGTCAAAAGACCTACTGTCCCTATTGCGGTTATGGCAATCCATTGATCCCAGGGTTTTTAGATCGCTGGGTTAAAAATAAAGATAAGAAGGAGTAAACGATGCAAAATTCCAGTAAGGCCGAGGATATCCTTGAGGCGCTCTGGATTGCCGTGGTTGAAGAGGGAGACAATTCCATCTCTTTGCAGGATCTGCAGGTTTCAGTTGATGATCAGCCCCTGGTTGAATTGGCCGAACAAGCCTTGGTCGAAGTCAAGGGGGCTAGGGTCTATTTGCGCCATGAAGGTCGTATGGAAGGGCAAAAGGTCGTGCGCCGACACCGCCTTTCCGAGCGGCTGATGATGGACATATTCGACCTTAAAGGGGCAAATGCCAACAGTAAGGCCTGTGAGTTTGAACATTTGCTCAATGAAGGTATTGACACCAAGATATGTACCCTGCTTAATCATCCGACGACCTGTCCCCACGGCAAGGCTATTCCTCCCGGTCCCTGTTGTTTTGAGGCTCGTAAAAAAGGGAGCGCTGGTGTGGTGTCACTGACCGAACTCAAAGTTGGCGAATCTGGTGAGATTGCTTATTTGTCGACTGAAGACCCTAAAAAAATGCAAAAGCTTATGTCTATGGGGGTCCTGCCTGGCAGTAGCATTCGGCTAAGCCGTACTTTCCCCGCCTATATTTTTCATGTGGGGAATTCCGAATTTGCCGTGGATGAGCAGTTGGCCCAGGAAATATTTGTTCGACAGTCTTGATCAACATTTCGTTCATCCTGTTGCTTAAAAACCCGTTTGACGCTCTTGCTGACAAGAAGCGTTAAACGGGTTTTTATTTCGCTGTCTACTTATGAGCACCCCGAAATTGCATTAACCAAGATCAAAATAACTTTTCAGTATCTCCACAATTTGTTAAGGTAGGGCAACCTTGAGGAATTATTAATTCAAGGCTGGTTTGCATGCACCATAAATTAGCTGTGACCTAAGTAGTGCGATGTGATAGCGATTATTCTCTCCTATCTATAAAACAGATGATCAATTAGCGTCCTCATCGTTATTCATATTTCAAATAGGCTGTTTTGTCGGAATTTTTTATAACTTCATGTCTTGTCATATCTTTCTGGTGTTGTGTCGACAATGAGAAATTTATTTTTCTGTGCAACCCTTAAGCAGAAACTGACCACCATTATTTTGTTGGTCTGCAGTATCGTTTTGCTTCTTTCCTCGCTTGCATATTTTGGTTTGGAAGTTTTTTCTTTCAGACGCTCCATGGTGGCTAACCAGACCTCTCTGGCCGGTGTTATTGCTGCCAATGCGGCAGCCGTCCTGCCGTTTAACGATCGGGAATTGGCCCAAAACACCTTGTCTTCCTTATCCCTTGAGCCAAATATTCAGCTTGCGTATATCTTCGACCGATTCAATGAGCCTCTCGCTCAGTACATTAGACAAGACACGTCTTCCTTGTCTTCTAGATCCGGCCATCCGCTCATCTCCCCCGCAGAATACAAACAGTTGGCCGAAGGCATTGAGGCGGGCGAACAAGCCTTTTTCTTCGCGGGAAACCATTTGGCGGTATTTAGCCCTGTTGTAACTCAGGGACAGCAGCTCGGCATGGTTTATCTCAATACGGATCTGAAAGCTTTTACCCGCTGGAAACGTCTTTTTGCCGGTACTGTGATTGCTGTGCTAGGTCTCTCCTTTTTACTCGCGTATATTCTGTCGCGTCAATTGCAGCATCTTATCTCTCGGCCGATTCTCTATCTTGTCGATAAAATGCAGGCGGTGACCAATGATGAGGATTTCACGGTCCGGGCTACCAAAGGAACCAACGACGAAATTGGAGCTTTGATTGACGGCTTTAATGATATGTTAGAGCATCTGCAGGACCGCGATAAACAATTGGCTAACTATCGTAAGCATCTTGAAGATTTGGTGGGTAAACGGACTATTGAGTTGCGGTCCTCCAACGATGAATTGCAAGAAACTGTCGCTGAGCTGGAACTGGCCCGGGATGCGGCGGAAGAGGCGAACCGTACCAAGTCCCGCTTTCTGGCCAATATCAGTCATGAACTTCGTACGCCTATGGTGGGGGTATTGAGTAGCACTGAGTTGCTTCTGAGCAGTAGTCTTAATGCCGAACAGTTGAGCCTGGTAGAGACCCTCAATGGTTCCGGAGAAGCATTGCTTGAGATTCTTAACGACCTGTTGGATCTTTCAAAAATTGAAGCGGGTAAACTAACCCTTGAACATGTCGAATTCAATCTACTTGAAGTGATTGGATGCCCCATTGAGTTATTGGGGAAAGTGGCCTTTGCCAAAGGCGTAGAATTGATTTGCCATGTTGCTCCGGAGATTTCACCGGTGTTGCAAGGTGACCCCGGTCGTCTGCGGCAGATACTTTTTAATCTGTTAAGTAATGCCATAAAATTCACACATTCAGGCGAAGTATTATTGCGTGTCGTACCCGAAA
>JAIOSZ010000069.1 GCA_021107335.1 Desulfuromonadaceae bacterium
ATGGGTGTGGAATTAAACTGACAGGACCTCATCATGAAATTTACCGAACTGGATTTACCACAATCGGTGCTTAAGGGCGTCGAGGCGGTTGGATTTACCGAACTGACCCCGGTTCAGGAAGAGTCCATTCCGCTGGCCCTGGCAGGCAAGGATGTCGCTGGCCAGGCCCAGACAGGTACCGGTAAGACGGCCGCTTTTTTAATTGCGCTCTTTACCCGGCTGTTGCGCAGCGAGAGCGAGACCAGCAACAATCCGCGGGCCCTGATTATCGCTCCAACCCGCGAATTGGTAGTCCAGATCTGGGAGGATGCCAAAGGCCTTGGCGCCTTTTGCCCCTTTAAGCTGCAACCGATTTTCGGTGGAGTCGATTACGACAAACAGCGTCAGGCCCTTCAGGATGGGGTCGATATTATCATTGCCACGCCGGGACGGCTCATCGACTATGCCAAGCAGGGCGTGTTTAACTTTAATCGCATCGAAGCCTTAGTTATCGATGAGGCTGACCGCATGTTCGACATGGGCTTCATTAAAGATCTGCGCTATATCATGCGCAAGTTGCCGCCCTTTGAACAGCGTCAGACCATGCTCTTTTCCGCGACGCTCTCCCACAGGGTCATGGAGTTGGCCTACGAATTCATGAACCTGGCAGAAAAGGTCAGCGTTGCGCCTGAACAGGTGACGGCCAAAAGAGTGGAGCAGGTGCTCTACCATGTGGGCCGGAGGGAGAAGTTCGCTCTGCTGTTTGGCTTGATGAAAAAGATGGAAGAACCCTGCCGCATGCTGTTGTTCGTTAATACCAAGCGTGAGGGCGAGCACCTCGCCGAGCGCCTCAAGATCAACGGCTATAAGGCTGAGGTCATCTCCGGCGACATTCCGCAGAAAAAACGGATGCGGATCCTAGACGATTTCAAGGCGAACCGTTTGCATTATCTGGTTGGCACCGATGTGGCTTCCCGGGGTATTCATGTCGATGGCGTGACGCACGTGATTAATTATGATTTGCCTCAAGATGGTGAGGATTACGTCCATCGCATCGGTCGTACTGCCCGGGCCGGGGCCAGCGGTTTGGCCATCAGTTTCGCCGATGAAGACCTGGTCTTTTATCTAAGTGATATCCAAGCCTACATAGGTTTTAGCATTCCCGCAGTCTTTCCCGAAAATGAGGACTTCTGCCACGATTACAAACGCTATGTGCCGCGCAAAAAGGTTCCGACCGATGACCGCCGGCGTCCCACGGATAAAGGGCGCAAACCGCCACGCAGACGCTCTGCTCCCAGCAAGGGTGGAAGCAAGCCTGGCGGCGGCTCTTCTGCCAAATAATCAGGAATTTGCCGCCCATTATGCCTAAAGTATCCCTTGCTAAGCTTAGTGACTGCCGCCATTGCTCACGACTGGTGGATCATATGGCCAGTGTTAAGCCGCGTCGTGGTTTGACAGCGAAAGACTATTGGAATGGGCCGGTCGCCGGTTTCGGTGATCCCGCAGCGCGGGTCTTTTTGGTCGGGTTGGCTCCCGGTGCTCATGGGGCCAATCGCACCGGGCGTCCCTTCACCGGGGACGGAGCCGGTGATTTCATGTATCCGTTGCTGCATCAGGCCGGATTTGCCAATCAGGCCGAGGCCATTCATGCTGATGACGGCTTGTGGTTGCATGATCTTTATATCAGTAATGCGGTCAAGTGCCTGCCGCCGGATAATAAACCGAATGCCGCCGAGTTCGCTAACTGCCGCCCTTATCTGCTCGCTGAGCAACAGAGTTTGGCTCAGCTTAAGGTGGTAGTACTGCTAGGGCGCGGTGCTTATGATAGCTATTTGAGGCTCTATCGTGATCTTGGCGAGATCAAGCGATTAAAGGACTACCCTTTTGCTCACGGTGTGGTGCATCGGTTGCCAAACGGATTGCTGGCCGTTGCCTGCTATCATACGAGTCGCTACAATGTGCAGACCGGGCGCATGACTTCGAGCATGTTTCTTGATCTACTTGCATTGGTGCAGCAACTGCTTGATCAATAAATTGGTTGAAATGAGCAACAAGCTTTCATAAACTTGCTAGAATTGTGTGATTGAGGGAGGAACATGGGACGCATTCAAGCGACCTTCGAACAACTGAAGCAGCGCGGTGAAACGGCACTGATTCCATTTATTACCGCCGGGGACCCCGATTTGGCTACCACCGAAGAGTTGATTCATACTCTGGTGGAAAACGGTGCCGACCTGATCGAACTCGGTTTCCCCTTTTCAGACCCTATGGCCGACGGCCCGACGATTCAAGCCGCTTCTGAACGGGCTCTGGAGAGAGGAACGACACTGCCAAAGATTCTTGATATGGTGGCGAGGGTCAGGGAACACACCAATGTTCCGATCGTGTTGATGGGCTATTACAACCCACTGTTCAGTTATGGTCCTGAACGCTTTGCCTCAGATGCCGCAGCGGCTGGAGTCGACGGTCTGCTGCTGGTTGATTTGCCAGCGGAGGAGGCCGGCGAGGTGCGCTGCTATCTGCAGCAGGCCGGAATCTGCCTGATCCAGTTGCTGGCTCCTACCACTCCGTCTCAACGCATGCAGCGCCTGGTGGCTGATGCTGAGGGATTTGTCTATTTCGTTTCCATGACTGGCGTGACCGGCGCTAGCCAGGTCGATGCCGGCGCTATTGAGCAACAGGTCCGCGACCTGCAGCAGCTCAGCCCGGTACCGGTAGCGGTTGGTTTTGGCATCGCTTCGCCCGCTGATGCGGTAGCGGTCGGTTGCTTTGCCGATGCGGTGGTGGTCGGTAGCGCCTTGGTTAAGGTGGTGGCTGCCTACGGTACATCGCCTGAATTGGTTGCCCGGGTCGGGGCTTTTGTTCGCTCGCTGAAGGAAGGCTTGCGGTAGCGTTGCTGGAAGTCTGCTTTAGATAAGGAATAGACATGGCTTGGTTTAGAAAGTCCAAAGCACCGATCGTGCCGATTGAAACCAAAAAACACACAATGCCTGAAGGTGTGTGGAAAAAGTGCCCTAACTGTCAGGAAATTATTTACGCCAAGGAAATTGAGCGTAATCTCAATGTCTGTCCTAAGTGCGATTATCATTTTCGTATTTCTGCGCGCGAGCGCATCGCCCTGATTCTCGATGAAGGCTCCTTTGTCGAGATGGATGCGACCATGAAATCTGTCGATTTTCTCGATTTCAAGGACAGCAAGCGCTATAAAGATCGCCTCAAGGCTGCAACCAAAAAGTGCGGCAGTACTTCGGCCTTGGTTTCGGGAACCGGTACCCTCGAGGAACTGCCGGTAGTTGTGGCGGTTTTCAATTTTGCCTTTATGGGCGGCAGCATGGGCTCGGTTGTGGGAGAAAAAATTACTCGGGCTATTGAACGGGCTTTGGCAGAACGTTGTCCCTGTATCGTTTTTTCCTCGTCCGGTGGCGCCCGCATGCAGGAGAGTATCCTGTCTTTGATGCAGATGGCTAAGACCAGCGCTGCTCTGTCCCGTCTTAAAGAGGCCGGCCTGCCTTTTGTTTCGGTATTGACCGACCCGACCACTGGCGGGGTGACCGCCAGTTTCGCCATGCTCGGTGACATTAACATGGCCGAGCCTCGGGCTTTGATCGGATTTGCTGGTCCGCGGGTTATCGAACAGACTATTCGCCAGAAGTTGCCGGACGGCTTTCAACGTTCCGAATATCTGCTTGAGCACGGCATGGTCGACATGATTGTGCGCCGACCGGAGATGAAGCAGCGTCTTGCCCAAATCTTGCGCGTCTTCACCAAGAACTAAGCTATGGACTACCGGGAGAGCCTCGACTATCTCTATGGGCTCCAGCGGTTTGGTATCAAGCTAGGCCTGGACAACATTCACAAAATTCTGGGCCGTCTACATAACCCCGAAAGAGCTTACCCGATTGTCCACGTCGCGGGCAGCAACGGTAAGGGCTCGGTTTGTGCCGGGCTCTCTTCCATACTGATTCAGGCCGGGCAGCGAACCGGCCTGTACAGTTCCCCCCATCTACATTCCTTCACCGAACGTATTCGAATCGACGGGCAAGCTATCAGCGAAGCAGAGGCGGTGGCTTTGATTGATTCGATTCGGTCCGTTTGTGATGGAATTCTAGTCACCTTTTTTGAATTTACCACCGCTATGGCGTTGTTACACTTTCAGCTGCAAGGGGTTGAAGTGGCGATTCTAGAGGTCGGTATGGGGGGCCGACTCGATGCAACCAATGCGATACAGCCTATGGTAACGGTTATCACCCCGATTTGCCTTGACCATAGTGAACATCTCGGTGCCGATCTCGCTACCATCGCCGCTGAAAAAGCCGGCATTATTAAACCTCAAATACCGTTGGTCGTTGGCCAGCAAGAACCCACTGCATTGCAGGTGATCCGCGATAGGGCTAAAGATTTACAGGCCCCTGTTTATCGCTACGGCCGTGAGTTTACTGTTGAAACGGTAAAGGATGGTTTTGATTACCAAGGACTTGAGCTTTCCTTGCCCGGATTGCAAAGTGGCCTGCACGGAGTGCATCAACATCATAACTTGGGTGTGGCCCTAGCGGTTGCTGAAATCTTACGGCGCCAGGGACTAGACTTGCCTAAGGATTCTCTGCACGATGGCGTGGCTGTGGCGCGCTGGCCTGGGCGACTCGAATGGTGGCGCGATGGTCGGATAATACTTCTCGACGGTGCTCACAATGAAGGGGGTGCCAAGGCCTTGGCCGCCTATCTTGAATCCTTGTCAGTGGATGGTATTCGCTGGGTGGTGGGTGCCAAGGCCACCAAGGATATCGCACAGATATTGCGGCCTGTGTTGCCGCTTGTCGATAGCCTTTATTGTACGGTACCTCCCGTCGAGGATGCCGTACCCGCGGAGAGCATTGCCCATCTGGCGGCTGAGGCTGGGGTATCGGCTTGTTGTTTTGACGGTCCTGCGTCTGCTTTGGCCGCGGCCCTGGCCGACCGCCAGCAGGGAGAGATTATTCTGGTCGCTGGCTCCCTGTTTATGGTGGCGGCTGCTCGAGAGTATTTAATGGATCAAGAGGGGGCTTTAAGTTGAAGCAAGTAGCAATATGGCGGCGTCTCGCGCTGGCCGGCTGTTTATTGGTCTGCTCGGTGCAACTGGCTTTCGGGGCTGAACCAAAAAAAGCGGTTTCACAGGAACCGGTTCAACTTGAAGCGGAAGAGCTGGTTTTTGATCAGGCTTCCGCTACTTATCTTGCCGAGCGCGAGGTAGTACTGCGCCAAGGAGAGCAAGAATTACGGGCGGACCGGGTACGCTGGAAGGACGATACCAGCGAGGCTGAAGCTTTTGGTGATGTGCATTTCATCGACCCTGATGGTGAATTATTCGGTGATGAAATGTACCTCAACCTCGCCAGCGGTCTCGGCCAGGTTGTCAATGGCCGTATTCTGGTTCACGAACCGGACTTTTACGTTTCTGGCACTACTATTGCCAAGACGGGTGAGCGCAGTTATCGAGTAGAGAACGGCACCTTTACCAGCTGCGAAGGCCCGAAGCCCTCCTGGAAATTTACTGCTCGCGAACTTGACGTCACTCTTGGTGGTTTTGCCTGGGCTAAAAACGTCAAATTTCATATCTATGATGTGCCTGTTTTTTACCTGCCGATCATTGGCTATCCGGTCAAAACTGAACGGGAGTCGGGTTTGCTGATGCCCAGTGTCGGTTATTCTGATAAGCGTGGCATGCAACTCTTTATGAGTTATTACCAGGTTATCTCCCGTAATCAGGATGCCACCCTTTACCTCGATTATCTCTCTCGGCTTGGACTTGGTAAGGGGCTGGAATATCGTTATTTTTTTGGACACGATAATGAAGGGGCATTAAAGGGCTACCACGTTAGCGGTTTGAATGGCAACGATGATCGTTTTGCTTTTGACTGGCGACATCGGGGCACCTTGCTGGGCGAGGTCCGTTTGATCGCCGATGTTGATTTTGTCAGTAATCGTGATTTCTTTTCCGATTTTGGTGAAGCGGCTGGTGAGTACAATAAGGATAAGGCTGAATCGGTGATTGCGGCGAGTCGCAATTGGGGGAAAAACAACCTTGTAGGCCAAGTCAAATATACTAAAGATCTTGAGCAGAGTAACGATGAAACACTGCAGCGCCTGCCGGAACTCCAGTTTGCCATGCTCAAACGTCGTCTGTGGGGCAGTCCATTCTATTTCGATCTCGATACGAGTGTCGTCAACTTGTGGCGCAAGGAGGGACTCAAAGGTGCGCGAGTGAGCATACGGCCGGCTCTGACTGGTGTTTTTCGCCTTGGTGGCGTCGTCGATGTGACTTCCGAGATTGGTCACCGTGAGCGACTCTATACCAGTACGCAGGGTGAAGAGAGTCATGGTCTGTTCGATTTTTCGACCCGGCTCAGTTCGCGTTTGGCGCGTGTATATACGGTCGACGGAAAAACCGTCGATAAAGTTCAGCATATAATACAACCCGAAATCCTTTACCAGTATCGGCCTTTTGAGGATCAGTCTGATCTACCCCAGTTTGAGGTCGAAGATTATCTTTGGGGTCGTAACACTATAAGTTATGGCCTGACTAACCGATTGGTAGTTCGCAGTGAAGCGACGACCGGCCAGGTCGATTATCGTGAACTTCTTTATCTGCGACTGGCACAGGAATTTGATTTGGAGGAATCTGTACGGCATCCCCTGGCTCCCCAGGGGCAGGATCATCCCTTTTCTGACTTGAGGGCTGAACTCATTCTGCGGCCGACTCGTTGGAATTATATCGACATCGATACGCGCTACGATGTCAGCGGTCCAGCTGATTTTCTGACCTTCCATGCTGAAACCGGTCTTGAGGACCAGCGTGGTAATGCTCTTTCGTTGCGTTACCGCTATAACAAGGATGCTCAAGAATATCTTGCAGCCAAACTTAATTTGTCACTATTTAAGCCCTTTTACCTTAATTTTGAAAATCGCCATTCGTTTAGAGGGGACGTCAATCTCGAAAATCTGGTCGGCTTTGAGTATCGTGCCCAATGCTGGAGTTTCTACGTGAACTATCGTAATCGTGACGGTGATCAAGAAGTTATGATTAATTTCTCTCTGGCCGGTCTTGGACGTACTGCCCATCCTGGAAGTCGCCGTGAACCTCTCTAATGTTTAGAAATTGTGTTTCGAAAATGAGGACTCTGTCCCTGATAACCGGCATCTCAAAATTATTCTGAGGGCAAAGAATATGCAATCAAGATTAAAGGAGGCAAAAAATAATTGACTTCCGGCTGTGTTTTTGTTAATTAGTGTTGCTAAATGGTTTCGCGCTAATCTTGTTGGAGTTGTTCTAACAGGGAGAGCGTGATTGGCAATCTTTGACTAACGAAAACCGGAGGCTATATGAAGAAGTTATTCAGTTGTCTAGCGATTGTTCTCAGTTTGTTGTTTTCTTTTTCTTGGTTGTCCGTTGCTAATGCTGCGAAGGCGCAAGCTGCAAACGCTCAGGCGGTCACAGCTATGGTCAATGTTAATACTGCTTCGGCCAAAGAATTACAGACTCTACCCGGCATCGGTCGAGTTACTGCCCAACGAATTATTGACTATCGTACGACCAAAGGCCCCTTTCCCAGCTTGGAAGGTTTGCTAAAGGTAAAAGGCCTCGGTCAAAGCACGCTGAAGAAAATCAGCGATCGAATCGTTCTGTAATAACAATTTATGCTTTTCTGCCATACTCCTGCGATGATACCATGCCACCAGGTCAGATAAGTGGTTTATGGGGGCTTTGCAGATGAGTGATGAGCAAAAAAATGGACAATCGGGGACAGCGGGGCGGCTGCCACTGATACCCATTCTGCTGATATTGATTATTCTCGGTTTTGCCCTGTTCGGCCAAAAGGGAGTTTTACGGACCTTGCAGGCCAGTCGCCATCATGCCGCCTTAGAAGCTGAGGTGCAGCAGCAGGAAGCGGTTATCCGGCAATTGAAAGAAGAAATCGAGGCTTTGCGCTCGGATCGCGAATATATTGAGGTTATTGCCCGCCGTGAATTAGGCATGGTCAAAGAGGATGAACTGGTTTACCAGTTTGCCCAAGGCAGCGACAAGGGTCCCGCTGAGCCCGAGCCGGTTTCTCGCTAGGCAGTTTCTCAGGATTTTAGGCCCCGGCAATTGCCGGGGCCTTTTTGTTTCTTTCTGTTGCGGTTCTTGACAGTTGCAACAGCCTGAGGCTAACATACACTTTTTTATCTTCCGGCAGGTTTCGGTCTGTTTTTTTTTGACCCGCTGAGGGTATTCTCAGAACAGAAGGTCAGAATAGAAAGATGTGTCCATGAATCAACGTTTGAAGCAACATATATGCAATGCTCTGCAGATTTGTTACGAGCGAGGCACTCTAAAATCGGCACAACTACCCGAGATTGCTCTTGAGGTGCCGGCTCGTCCTGGGCATGGTGATTTTTCCACCAACCTTGCTATGGTGTTGGCGCGAGCGGAAAAAACGGCTCCGCGCAAAGTCGCCGAAGCTCTTGTCAGCGTTCTTGAAGAAAGCGCCACCGAGTGGGGGAGGGTAGAGATTGCCGGCCCTGGGTTTATTAACTTTTTTCTTCCCTCCGGTCACTGGTTTGGAACTCTCAAGGAGGTGCTGCGCTGTGGCGTTAATTATGGCCGAAGTGATTTCGGTAAGGGCAAAAAAGTCCAGGTAGAATTTGTTAGCGCCAATCCCACCGGTCCGCTGCATATCGGTCACGGTCGGGGGGCCGCCACCGGAGACGCCGTAGCGGCGGTTCTGAATGCCGCCGGCTACGAGGTGCAGAGCGAATATTATCTCAATGATGCCGGCAACCAGATGCAGACTCTCGGTCGCTCCCTGTTGTTACGGTATCGCGAATTGCTCGGCGAAGCCATCGAGTTCCCTGACGATTGCTATCAAGGCGATTATGTTCGAGATCTTGCTAAAGAGGTTTTGGAGAGTAAGGGTCGTGCCCTGTTAGAACTCTCCGAGGAAGAAGCCATAGAACAGATCGGTGCGTATGGCGGTGGACGAATTCGAGAAGGTATTGATGCAGACTTAGAGGATTTTGGCGTTCGCTTCGATAACTGGTATAGCGAGCAGAGCCTTTATGATCGGGGTGAAGTCGAGCGCGGTATCGCTCTGCTCAAGGAGCGCGGACTGACTTACGAACTGGACGGCGCGCTTTGGTTCAAAACCACCGATTTCGGTGATGATAAGGACCGAGTCCTGGTGCGCTCTAATGGGGTTACCACCTATTTCGCCTCGGATGTTGCCTATCATAAAGAAAAGTATGAGCGTGGTTTCGATCTGGTGATCGATGTCTGGGGCGCTGATCATCATGGCTATATACCGCGCATGAAGGCTGTTTTGGCTGGTCTGGGAAGGGATACCGACGACCTGCAGTGCATTCTGGTTCAATTGGTTAACCTTTTACGGGATGGTAAGCAGGTAGCTATGAGTACCCGGGCCGGGAAATTCGTCACCTTGCGCGCGGTAATTGACGAAGTCGGTAAAGATGCCTGCCGGTTTTTCTTTTTGTCCCGTCGTTCCGACAGCCAGCTTGACTTCGATCTTGAGTTGGCCAAGAAACAGAGCAATGAAAATCCGGTATACTATGTCCAGTATGCCCATGCACGCGTCTGTAGCATCAATCGTAATGCCGCCGAAGCTGGGATAACCTTGCCCTCTGCCGGTGATGTCGATTTTAGCCAACTGACTCTGGAAGAAGAGCTTGCACTGGTCAAGCAACTTTCCCGCTATGGAGAGATTGTCCAAGCGGCCGCGCAACATTTCGAACCACATCGAATTGTTTTTTATCTGCAGGATCTAGCTGCCCGCTTTCATTCTTATTACAATAAGGGGCGGGTTCTTACTGAAGATATTGAAAAGAGCCGTGCCCGGCTTTACCTAGTCAACGGGGTACGAACTGTCCTCGAAAATGCCCTCTTGCTCCTTGGGGTTTCCGCACCAGAAAGAATGTAGACAGGAGGTTTTGCAATGACTCAACAAGTGGTGTCCCGCTCACAGCGACGCATGGAGAAAAAGCAGACGCTGTTTATGGTGTCCATGTTATTGGTTGTCGGTTTGGTATGTTTTTTCCTCGGTGTAATGGTGGGCAGAAGCGGCGAACATAGCTTGGTGGCTGAAGAACATCTACCGATACAGAAACCACTGGCAGCTACACATGGTGAGGTTTCTGAACCGAAAACAGAGGCCAGCCCGGCTACACCGGCAACATCCGATGAAGTGCAAAATCCCCAGTTGACCTTTTATGATACCCTTGCTAAAGGTCAGCAGAACGCCCTCGGCAGTGGAATTAACTTGCCGCCAGAGCCGATAACATCGGAACCCGTTCCAGAGCAGATCAGCACGCCGCAGGTCAAGACCACGGAATCCGTTAAGGTCGTGGTAACGCCAAAGCCTATAGCTGCGCCAGCATTACCTGTTGCCCCAAAGCCGGTAGTCAGTAAGCCCGCTGGGGTTGCCAGCGACAGTTACCTGGTTCAGGTTGCTGCGGTCAAGCAACGCGATGGGGCTGATGGGCTGCGTGATCGCATGAAAAAGAAGGGTTATGCTGCTTTTGTCGAGTCCGCTGATCTCGGAGCCAAGGGGGTTTGGTACCGGGTCTATGCCGGCCCTTTTAGCAGCAAGACCGATGCAGATCAAGCTGTTAGTTCACTTAAGGCGGACCAGATTTCTTCTGCACCGTTGGTAAAACGGCGCTGACCAGCAAAGAGTCTTGACAATCGATTCGACAGGATGTATTGTGCCTTTTCGTCAATGACGCGGGGTGGAGCAGTCTGGTAGCTCGTCGGGCTCATAACCCGAAGGCCGCAGGTTCAAATCCTGCCCCCGCTACCAAAAAAATCAGGGACTTGCAGAAATGCAAGTCCCTTTTTGCGTTTACTAAGGGCATGTTGTTTTCCCCTACGGGCTTATTCCCTCGCGGGGCATAAGGTGTGGCATGCCACACAAGTGTAGACACCCTCCCCGCTGGATTGCCACACTTCTCTAGAGTTAACCAACCTATATAGTATGAGGCAGGCTGAAATGCGGAATCTTCTGAGGGTTATATTCTTGCCTTAGGATTATTCCGTTCTCCGACACAAGCCAATAATGGTTATGTGATTACAGTTAGTTGTGGTGGCTACCTGCGGTTTTTGCAGTCCGCTTATTGGTGTCTTGGTTGCATCTAGTTATTAAGTTTCTTGATCGGCTGTTTTTGGCGCGACTGTTGCTGAACTTAACAATATTGTTATTTGTGTCGGCTTGATTTTGCTGACTATATCATGGGACCTTGAGTCAGGAGGGTCAATGAGGGTAGGAGTTGGAGTTAGTTGCGAAAAGCTGTCTTGGCAGGCAGGTTTGCAGGCAGCCGCTGCTGCAGTGAACAGGTCGGGACAGGCCAAGCTGGCGATTGTGTTGGTCACTCCCCATTACGATTGTGAAGCGGTTCGGGCTGGAGTTCGATCCGCTCTCGGTAAATCAAAGTTGGTTGGTGCCAGCTGCTCAGGTTTTTTTTCCCAACAAGGATTTTTTGAGGAAGGCGTTGCGGTCTTGACGTTGGCCGGAGAAGATCTTTCCGTCAGTACCGCTCTCATAGAAGATCAGAACCTCGATGCAGGTATCGTCGGTCAGCACATTGGCGAAACGCTATTGACTGCGGATGCCGCAGATGGAGCTGTTATCTGTTTTGCCGATAGTTTTGATGGCCAGGGTACACAGCTTCTTGATGG
>JAIOSZ010000091.1 GCA_021107335.1 Desulfuromonadaceae bacterium
GCCGCGGCTTTTTGTTCCTTCATCGCCGGTTGCTGTTGGCGGTAGATTATCTTTCTGGGGGCGCGAACCGTTCTAAATTATGCGTCGGTGCCACCACTGGTAAGTCCTATGTATCGAATGTATTGATTTCATGGTGGCCAACGTTAGCAGTTCTTCCGCAGCCCGTCAACGGCCAAATCAGTCTTGTTCTGCCGCGCCTGCTGGAGCAAACATGCTTGCCAGCTGTATCAGCTGCGCCAGTTCGATACCGCTTTCTTTGAGCAGCTTGAGAAGAATCGGAAAGAGCTGCATCAAAAACATCTGGTCCTGCATGGCATCCTTGGCTAATTCAGGCAAGGCGTCGAGCAGAAAGGCTTTTCTAGCGTCACTATCGAGAGCCAGTACGGCCTCTTTCAGTTCTTCTGGAGACATTCGGGGTCAATCCTCCTTGGTTAATGTTGGGATATGCTCAGACTTAATGCTGGATGAGATGGCTAATCAAAAAATTCGACCTACAAGGCGTAGGGCTTTTTCAGGGGTGAAGACATACATAGGTATGTCGAAGTCCTGAAAAAGCCCTGCAACGCAGTAGGGGGGATTTTTTGCGACGCCATAAAACCTCGCCAAAGGCGACTCGGTAGACGTCTTGGTAGTCTTGGGCGAAATGGACTTCGAGGCCTTCTTTGAGATAATCGGGTAGTTCGTCGAAATTCTTGCGATTGTCCTCGGGGAAGATGATCTTGGTCAGACCGGCCCGACGCACGGCAATGGTCTTTTCTTTGACTCCGCCGATGGGTAATACGCGGCCGGTGAGGGTCAGTTCGCCGGTCATGCCGAGCTTTTTTATAACCGGTTTGCCGGTGATCATCGATAGCAGGGCGGTGGTCATGGTGACCCCTGCTGACGGGCCGTCCTTGGGTGTGGCTCCGGCCGGCACGTGCAGGTGGACAAAATGCTTGTCGAAGAATTCCGGATCGATGCCGTATTCCTGAAGGTGGGCCATGACGTAGGAATAGGCGATTTCGCTACTCTCGACCATGACGCTGCCAAGCTGACCGGTTTGCTTAAAGCCTTTATTTTTGCTCGGCATGGCCGTCGCTTCGATCTGCAGGGTGGCTCCGCCCATGGAGGTCCAGGCCAAGCCGGTAACTACCCCTGGGACGCCTTCAAAGAGCTCGTCTTTGGTGAAGATCGGTTTGCCCAGATACTCTTCTACATTCTGTTTGCCGATGGTGATCCGCTCGACTTGCCCCTCGGCATAGGCCATGGTCGCTTTGCGCATGATCTTTTTGATCAGGTTCTCCAGGGAGCGTACACCCGCTTCCCGAGCATAGCCGTCGATAATCACTTTCAACGCATCTTTACGGATCGTGATCTGAGATTTTTTCAGACCATGATTTTTCAGGGCCTTGGGAATCAGATAGCGGCGGGCGATCTCCAGTTTTTCCTCGAGAATGTAACCGGCCAGACGGATGATCTCCATCCGGTCGAGAAGGGGCGCCGGAATCGTATCGAGGGTGTTGGCCGTGGCTACGAACATGACATTGGACAGATCGAAGGGAACGTCCAGGTAATGGTCGCGGAAGGTGGAGTTTTGCTCCGGGTCGAGGACTTCAAGCAGTGCCGAAGCTGGATCGCCCTGAAAGGAGGCGCCGATCTTGTCGATCTCATCCAGCATCAGCAGGGGGTTGGCGGTGCCGGCACTTTTCATGGCCTGGATAAAGCGGCCGGGCATGGCGCCGATATAGGTCCGGCGGTGGCCCTTGATCTCTGCTTCGTCCCGCATGCCACCCAGGGAAAAACGGTAAAAAGACCGGTTCAGGGCACTGGCGATGCTCTTGCCAACAGAGGTCTTGCCGACCCCGGGGGGGCCGACCAGACAGATAATCGAGCCGGAAATATCGCCCTTCATCTTACCGACAGCGATAAATTCAAGAATCCGATCCTTGACGTCCTTGAGGCCGTAGTGGTCTCTATCGAGGATCTTTCTCGCTCGCGCCAGATCGTAAGAATCCTTGCCGTACTTGCCCCAGGGCAGGATGGTCAGCCAGTCGAGGTAGTTGCGGGAAACCGTGTATTCCGGTGAAGACGGATCGAGCAGGCGAAGTTTTTCCAGTTCCTCGTCGATGGTTTTTTGTGCTTCTTCAGTGAGGGTCAGCTTCTGCAAGCGTTTCTGGAATTTTTCGATTTCGCTGGTCTTGCCCTCTTTTTCCAGGCCGAGTTCCTTTTTGATTTCTTTGAGCTGCTCGCGGAGGAAGAACTCCCGCTGTTGCTTGGAGACCTTGGCTTCGATCTGTTTGGAGATCTTGGTCTGCAAACGGGAGACTTCCAACTCTTTTTTCAGTAGCACTAATACCTTGTCGATGCGTTTACGTACGTCGAAGGTCTCCAGGATTTGCTGTAGTTCCGGTCCGTCGCTAGAGGTCAGATTTGCGGCGAAGTCAGACAGCCGACCCGGATCGTCCATGCTCTGGCGGTTGAGAAACAGTTTGATCTCTTCCGAGTAGAGGGGGTTGATCTGCACCAGCTCCTTGAGGGCGGTAATGATGGCCATGGAATAGGCCTGCATCTCGGCATTGACCGACATTTCAGCGGCAAAATGGTAGCTGACGTGAGCAAAAAGTCCTTGCTTGGAGGAGAGTATTTCGTCGACGCTGAAGCGCTCCAGACAGTTCATCAGCAGATGAATGCTGTTTTCGTCGGTATGCAGGACCTTCATGATCTTGCCGACCACGCCGATCTGATACATGTTTTCCTCAGAATCGGGTTCTTCCGGGTCTTTGGCCAGCACGAAACCGATGGTTTTAGTCGGGCTTTCGGAGGCTCTCTGAGCCATGGCCAGCTGTGGCTTTCCGCTCAGCACCATGGGCACCAGGGTGCCGGGAAAGGCGGGCCGAGGCCGCAGCAGGATGATGGGTAGAGTCGGCGGCAGCGCATCGCTGGCCAATACCAAGGCGTCCTGGTTTTCTGCACCGGTGTTCTCTTCATCGGAGTCAACAAGACCGTCTTCGCTATCGAGAATAGGGGGGGTATTTTCAGGTTTTTCCTGTTCGTCGCTCATCGATGTCCCTCTCCATAAAATATACCGTAATAGGATAACGGCAAACTAATCATTGCAACCTGGAATGTCAACCGCTTAGGTCGGGTGGGGTGCTCTTCGGTGCCGGCAGTGTAGTTTCTCAACGCAGCGTCGGCTGTTGCAGGCTGCCTGAAAGGCGTATGCGACGACCGCCGTTGGGTGCACTACTGCCGATCAGCGACAGTAGTTCGCCCAGTGCCGGGTTGAGTCCGCTGCCGGGACGTAGTTCGAGAGTCAGGTTGAGCCGGTTGGCGGCCGGTGACGCGCCGAGCATAATTGTTCCCTGGCCGCTGCCTTCTAAAACGCCGCCCTTCAGGGAGAGTCCTTTCAATCGCAAGGTCTTGCCCTGGCCTTCAGCCTGCAGCACTAGCTGGCCAAGATCGAGGTTGCCGCCTGGCACGCCGTAGGCTTCCAGACCGGAGAGTCGAACTTGCTTGAGAGTCAGGTTCAGGTTTCGTTCGCCGGGCCGTTGCAGCGGAAGCAGTCCACTGAAGTTACTGTTTTCCACTACCCACTGGATAGATGGCCCGCCGTTTATCTGCAATGTTTCATGTATTGCGACCTGGTTGGCA
>JAIOSZ010000202.1 GCA_021107335.1 Desulfuromonadaceae bacterium
AGAGTCGTAGAGATGGCTTGGAGCATCGCATAGAGTTAAAGCTGAATAAGTTTGATGTTTATCGTACGGGGAAGTTCTTAAGGGTGATTGATTCCTATTTGCAGCACGGTGTGAGCGTAGACAAAATTGGCTGGTTTAATATCTATGAACGGACCATTCAGTCGTCTGATACTGGGAATGACTTTAATTATGGTCGTGGTCAATGGATTGCAGGTAGAGAGTTTGATACCATTCGGACATCACGTCCTGAAGGATCTAATCTGCAAAGCGTTAATGGTCAGAACACCGCCGACGATTATAGTGATGTCTGCCATCTTTGCGATTAGCATAAATGATGAATTGTTTTTGGAGGAAAGTGTCCATGAAAAAAATCAGCATGCTGATTCTGTTTTTTTGTTGCCTTGGTGCTGTTGCTCATGCTGAAGTCGATGTTTTGCTTAAGGCTAAATATGATGGAACAGCGGTAAAGCTGCGTTGGCTACCAACGGATAAAGAACTTGGCTATGAGTATCGTTTGTATCGTGCGCCTGCTGTAACCCCCGAGAAGCGGCTGCAGATTGCGACCTTACGCATGCCAAGTTATGAAGAGGCTAAGTCCAGGATAACAAAGGAGAACGAATATAGCTTGAAATTGCTCTACCCCTTTGAAACCGCCAGTAATCGAGCTGAGGTTAACGCTTATCTAACCCAGCTTGATAACCGTTTGAATATGGTTCTCTTTTTATCCATTGTAAAACCAGAGGTTGCCAGCTTGCTTGGTCAATCCTATCTTGACACCACGGTGGAAAAGGGTGAGGCGTATGTGTACACCCTTGAAACCTATAATGGTACCACCTTGGTAATGACCAAGAAGATCGGCATCATTGCTAAAAAGGCCGCGGTATTATCTATGCCCTGGAACGTAAAGGCTCATTTGTTCCCTTGGGGGATTGGGTTAAAGTGGCAAGGCTATGTGCCCTTCGCCGGGTTTCATGTGTACCGATCAGAGAGCTACACCGGTGAGTACGTAAAAGTTAACAAAGCTCCTGTACAAGTGCAGGAGGCAGTTAATCCCGATGGCACTGTTGATGTTGCCCCCTATTTTTTTACAGATGAAATTTCAGAGAAAAACACGATTTACTATTATAAAGTCCGAGGTATTGATTTCTTTGGTGACCTTGGTCCTTATTCTGATGTGGCCATTGGGCAGGTTAAGATTGATCATCGACCACCACCGCCACCGCGCCCCGATCTTGAAATTAGCGAAGACAATATCACGTTGCAATGGACTCAGAATGACGAAAAAGTTATCGGCTATAACGTGTATAGAGCCCCAGAGCAATCAGGGCCCTATAACCGGTTAAATTCTGGCCTTGTGAGTGAGTTTACCTATCGTGACGGTACGGTGACGGTGGATCAAAATTATTTCTACCTGATTACTGCCGTTAATGGTGGAGGTTATGAGTCGTTACGTTCCCTTGCTGTTTTGGGAGTGCCAGTGGATGTCACCCCGCCACCGATTGCCCAAGATTTGAAGTTTAGCCTAAACCAGGCCACCGTAAATACACATTGGTCAGCTGTGCAGGCGAACGATTTACTTGGCTATCGGGTTTATCGCACCATGGATCTCGAAAATAGGGATTGGCAATTATTAAATCAGAACCCCGTCCCGAAAGCATTGTATGCGGACGTGTTAACTAAAAACCTGTCCCGTTACCCTTATTATTACCGCGTTACCTCGGTGGATACCCATCATAATGAATCGGGCCCATCAACCATGGTGAAGGTACAACTGCCTGATGTTACCCCGCCCCGCCCCCCATCCATAACCGGTTCCTCTGTACGAGAAGGGCAGGTGGCTTTAACCTGGGCTCAAGTACAGGTGTATGATCTTGCCGGTTTTTATGTGTATCGCGACGTGGATGGACAGAAGCTTAAGGTCAGTCACGATCTCTTAACCAACCCCTCATTCGTGGATTCAAGTCCACCCGTGGATAAACCCGTTGTCTACACCGTAGTTGCCGTCGATGTAACGGGTAATGAATCAGAGGCTTCGGCCACTGTACATCTTTCTGTGCGTGATCATATAAAGCCGCAAATTTTATCCTTCAAGGCGGCGGTCACCAAAGGAGAGGTTGTTTTAACGATTGTTTCTAAAGATACTGACCTTGCAGGGTTTGATCTGTTTCGGAGTCATAATAACCGTGATTTTCTGAAGATCAGCCACGCACGTATCAACGGATCACAATTTGTTGATGCCAAGGTGCGAAAGGGTAAACGCTATTTTTATAAAGTGGTGTTATGGGATAAAGCGGCTAATAATACCGAAAGTATTGTGCGTGAGGTAAGAGTGCCTAAGTAGGGGCTTGAAATTCTTCAGGAGTAATCCTGTACGAGTTCGATACCCGTCCCGTCATAGATGAATCAGGAGTTGGCCTATTGGTCGGCTCCTTTTTTTGTGCGTTGCAGCCAGGGACTATTGCTATCCAGCCAATGTTGTTGATATAAGGATTAATATATAATTAAACCTGCGGTCTGCAGTTATAGGCTTTGGATCGCCTGTCATTCGTAAAGGAGCGGTGATGGCGCAGGAACACAAAGGAAACAATTGTCGGCTGCTGTTGATCAAGGCTCTTCTGCTTTTGTTGCCACTCGCCGTTCTGTTTATCGCATTGCGCTATTTTGGGGTTCAGGATCTGCTGCGTGTCGCCCTGGACTGGGTGGCCGGACTGGGCGCTTGGGGCATGGCGGCCTTTGTGTTGCTTTATGTTTTGGCGACGGTGCTGTTTCTGCCCGGTTCCATTCTGACCCTCGGGGCCGGGGCACTGTTCGGAGTGGTCAAGGGCTCGATCATCGTTTCGCTGGCGGCAACCTTAGGTGCTACCGCAGCGTTTCTGGTTGGCCGCTACCTGGCTCGCGGATGGGTGACAAAGCGAATATCCGGAAACACCCGATTTCAGGCGGTCGATCAGGCAGTGGCGCGGGAGGGCTGGAAGATCGTTGGTTTAACCCGCTTGTCGCCGGTATTTCCCTTCAATCTGCTCAATTATGCCTTTGGCTTGACCAGCGTTTCCTTGCGCGATTATTTCTGGGCCACGTGGATCGGTATGATCCCAGGAGGGGTGATGTATGTGTACCTCGGTTCCTTGGCCGGCGACCTGGCTTTACTGGGGGTCGAAGAGCGTAGCCGCTCTTCTTTTGAATGGGGGCTTTACCTGCTGGGTCTGGTTGCCACGGTTGCGGTGACCATTTACGTGACCCGCCTGGCGCGGGCCGCTCTGGCCAAGAAAGTCTGAACAGGGCAAACAGAACAGAACCGAACCGATTTTACCGCCCCTTCGCTTCGCTCACTCGAGAACGCAAAGGAAACCGGAAGGTCGTGGGTTGTTTTTTCTTTGCGCCCTCGGCGAACTCTGCGGTTAGTGCTTTTTAAATTTAACTCATCGGCGCGGCAGTGTATTGCCCGGCGTTCCTATAATCACGGATTATTTATGTCTTTTGACCCCCAAGCCTGGCACCGCTTCGAAGAGAGTGGAGTCCCCATTTATGTGCGTACCGATCGGCCGAGCTGGTTTGTGCCCAACTTAGCTGGCGATGTCTTGTTGCAACAACTTAAAGAGTGTCCTATCGCCAGTGATGATCCTGCTGCCAAGCGATTTTTGCAACGGCTCCCCGAGGATTCGAGCCAGGCCTACCCGGGCCGGGCCGCCCTGTTGGGTTCGCCGCAGCTGCAGGAACTTTGGTTTCATCTGACCAACGACTGCAATCTAAGTTGCAAGCACTGTATGTTTGCTTCGGCACCTGGCCAAAAAGCCCAGCTGACAGCCGATGTGGTGCAGGAACTAGCAACTCAGGCTCTTGATGAGGGTTGCCGTATCTTTGCGCTGACCGGTGGCGAACCTTTAATGCACCCCGATTTCAGAGCCATTGCTCAGCAATTGTTGCGCCCCGGCCATACCCATGTGGCGGTGTTGACCAATGGCCTTCTGCTGCGCCGGTATCTGGAAGACGATAGCTGGGATTTTAACCGGCTTCATTTGCAGATCAGTTTGGATGGGTTGCAAGCCGCCCATGACCGGCTTCGTGGCCACGATGCCTTTTCCCGTTTAAGGGAAGAACTTGTCTGGCTCAAAGAACGGCAGATTCCATTTACCCTCTCCATGTGTGTTACTGCCGACAACCTGGCGGATATGCCCGGTGTGATCGATTTTGCTGCTGAAGTCGGTGCGGGTAATGTTCACTTTATGTGGTATTTCATACGGGGAAGGGGAGGGGCGGAGGACTTTGCTCGACCTGAGGATATTTTTCCTCAGTTAATCCGGGCTGGCGCACGAGCCGATGAGCTGGGTGTCGTTATCGATAACCTCACCGCGTTGCGCAGCCAGGTTTTCGCTCCCTCTGGTACCGTTCATGACGGTAGCGGCAGCGGCTGGGAATCGGCGGCGGTAGGGGCCGATGGCCGACTCTATCCCTCGGCGGCCTTGGTCGGTGTTGCCGAACTGGCCACCGATCTTGAGTCAGGTTTGGCGGCGGCGTGGCAAGACAGCCCAGTGCTACAGGGGATTCGCCAGGCTACGGCCGCTGGACTGGACTCGCCCTGGCGCCTCTTGCTTGGCGGCGGTGATCTGGATCATAGCTATCTGTCAGCCGCTTCCTTTATCGGCGACGATCCTTATAGCCCTTTACACGAACTATTAGCTTGCTGGCAGATTGTTCGCGAAGCGTTGCCGCAGAGTGATGAGGGGCCACCCCGGTTACGCTTGAAGATGGGGGATGTGCTGGAGAGTTGCGGGGCGCATGGAGCGGTGGCTCTGGTGCACTCCAATTGCCTGTTGTCTTTGGCCCACACCGATAGCCGGACGGTAGTGCAGGATTTTTATCACGATGCTGCAGAGGAAACCAAGGAGGATATTCTCAATCCGGTTTGCTACGAGCCGTCGCTTATCGAGCATATTCCCGAAGAATATCGTTTCCGTGGTTATGGTTGTGGTAGCCCGGTGCTCGACGCTCAGCTGCAGGCCGGTGAAAAGGTGGTCGATCTCGGTTGCGGTCGCGGGGTGGAATGTTTTATCGCGGCTCAGCAGGTCGGACCAAAAGGTCGGG
>JAIOSZ010000319.1 GCA_021107335.1 Desulfuromonadaceae bacterium
AACAACCACCAACCTCTGCCAGAACTTTTTCCCGACGCCAAGCTGTAGAAGACGGGGTAAAAATGCTTTGTCACCCTGTACGGTCGCAACAGCCCTTGCCCGAGTTGTCCGATGCAGGTGCTGGCCCTGGCCCCCCGGCCCGTCTATCGCCGCCTGGAGACCAGAACTGGCCGCCAGCTCGACCTCTCTTTTTACCCAGTACTGGACAAAGAGCAAGAACTGGTGGCGATGACCATCATCATCAAAGACATCACCGAAAAAGCCCAGATGGAGGCCAAGCTGATGCACTCGGCACGACTGGCAGCTATCGGCGAGATGGCCGCTGGAGTGGCCCACGAACTGAATAGCCCCATGACCGTGGTTATCGGCACCGCCCAACTCCTGTATGCCGAACTGGCCGACAACCCGGAGCACGGAGACTCCCTCAAAGAGATCGCCGACTGCGGCCTCCGTTGCAAGCGCATCATTCAGAATTTGCTGACCTTTTCCCGCCAGGAACAGGTTCCCATGGAACCGAGCAACCTCAACCGCGAGATCGAACGGGCCCTTAGCCTGGTTAATTACCTCATAGATCCGACTCAGATTACCATCGTCCAGAAGTTGGCCGAGGATCTACCACGAATCATGGCCAACGGAGTACAGATCCAGCAAGTGGTTACCAATCTGCTGATCAACGCCCGAGACGCCCTGGCCGACAATATCGAAGAAAAAGTCATCCATCTTGAGTCCTATCTGCAGCGCAGTGCTGGCCAGGACTGGGTGACCGTATCCGTGCGAGACAACGGCACCGGCATCGTTAAAGACAAACTGGAAAATATCTTTACCCCATTTTACACCAGCAAAGAAGCGACCAAAGGCACCGGACTTGGCCTTTCGGTCAGTTTCGGCATTGCCCAGGCCCATGGCGGCACCTTGGAAGTGGAAAGTACTGCGGGCCAAGGAAGCTGCTTTTCCCTGCGGCTACCGGGATGCCCTCCGCAACCCCCCAAACATCTACCTGACTGAAAACCAAGAGGAGACGCATGGCTGTAAATCCAATCAACGTGCTGATTATCGACGATGAAGAATCCGTCTGTAATTTTTTCCGCCGCCTGCTCGATAGAAAAGGTTGTCGCACGGTTACTGCGGTCAGCGAGAGCGAAGCGCTGCGTGCCCTGGAGGGTTCGCCCTTTCAGGTGGCCATGGTCGACCTGAAGCTTCCGGATACGGATGGCCTGACTTTGCTGAAGCACATAAAACGCAAACAACCCAATTGCGAGGTCATCATAATGACCGGCTTCAGCACCATCCAGACGGCGGTCAAGGCGATGCAGATGGGCGCCTATCAATATGTAGAAAAGCCCTTTGACGATATCAAGCAGATTGAATGGTTGATTCAGGAGGCGGCCACCTCCGCTTCCCAGGTTAAACAAAAGGACGAGGAGGAGTGGAGTCAGTTCGCTAAGGCTCAGGGGTTTTTGGTGGGCAATACGCCGGATATGCGGCAGCTGGCGTCCCTTGCCTATCGCTTGGCGAAAAAGGACATCAGCATCCTGATTCAGGGAGAAACAGGCACCGGCAAGGAGGTACTGGCCCGCTTCATTCATGCCACCTCCCTCCGCGCCGAGCAAATGTTCATCCCCATCAACTGCGGGGCTCTCTCCGACAACCTGCTTGAAAGCGAACTGTTCGGCCACGAACGGGGCTCTTTTACCGGCGCCGGCAGCATGCGCCGCGGAATTTTCGAACTGGCCAACAACGGCACCCTGTTCCTCGACGAAGTTGGCGAGGCCAGCCTGGCCATTCAGGTCAAACTGCTGCGGGTTTTGGAAACGGGCGAATTCATGCGCGTGGGCGGAGAAAAGATGGTCCACAGCGACGTGCGGATCATATCCGCCTCCAATGTCGATCTCGAACAGGCCATGCTGGGCCGTGACTTCCGAGAAGACCTCTTTTACCGCCTCAATGTGGTCAAATTGGAAATTCCCCCGCTCCGCGCCCGGCGGGAGGATATCCCCATGCTAGCTGAGCACTTTGTGCGCCAGCTCGACCCCCAGCTGACCCTTTCGGCAGAAATCAACCAGCTGCTCTGCGCCTACGACTGGCCAGGCAATATCCGTGAGCTGTCCAACACCATTCGCCAGGCCGTCGCCCTGTGTGACGGACCGAAAATCCTGCCCAAGCACTTTGCCGGCAAGCTGGCCGTCAACCGACCACGGCCGATGGTGGTGCCCGCGCGGGGCACAGCCCTACCTCCGACCGCCAGCAATGAATCGCCGTTGGACCAATTTTGGGAGCACTATGGCAAACCCGAGGTGCTGGAACAGCTCTCAGGCGGCGAACTGACCCAATTGCTGCATTCCCTGCGTGGCCTCGAAGAGAGTCTCTGTTCGGTGATGCGCAAAAAAGGCGTCTCTTCTGCCGGTAGCGAATGTCTCAAGGATTCGGAAGCCGCCTCCATCAAAAAGACCCTGGTCCAGCATCGCTGGAACATTACAGAAACCGCCCGGGTCCTCGGCATCGCCCGCAATACCTTGCATCGCAAAATCAAAAAATACGACCTGCACAACTAGCGCTAACCGCCATCGACATCTCAACCGTTAACGATGAATGCATGGGGCTCTATTTCCAAAGACCACAAATAGCCCTACGCCCATTAGGAGAGAACCGCTTTGAACCACTCGAAATCTACCGCGCTCTTTACTGAAGCCCAAACCGTTATCCCCGGCGGCGTCAATAGCCCGGTACGAGCCTTTAAATCCGTCGGCGGCGAACCGCTCTTTATCGATCGAGCCTCCGGCAGCACCCTATACGACGTCGATGGCAACGCCTATATCGACTATGTCGGTTCCTGGGGACCGATGATCCTCGGCCACAGCCATCCTAAAGTAGTCGAGGCGGTGTGCCGAGCGGCGGTTCTCGGCTCCTCCTTCGGCGCTCCCACGGCTCTGGAAGTGGCACTGGCTACGATGGTACGTCAAGCCTACCCCAACATGGAGCAGGTGCGCATGGTCTCCTCCGGCACCGAAGCCACCATGAGCGCCATCCGCCTGGCTCGGGGCTACACCGGCCGCGACAAGATCCTTAAATTCGAAGGCTGCTATCACGGCCATGCCGACAGCCTGCTGGTCAAAGCCGGCAGCGGTGCGGCTACCTTTGGTGTACCCACCTCGCCGGGGGTTCCTGCCGACTTTGCCCGCCACACTCTGACCGCCGCATACAACGATCTTGAGCAGGTGCAGGCTCTGGCCGACGCCCATCGTGGCGACCTGGCAGCTATCATTCTTGAACCGGTGGCTGGGAACATGGGTTGCGTGGCGCCGCAAAAGGGCTTTTTGGAGGGGCTGAGAAGTCTCTGCGATACGGAAGGGATCGTGCTCATCATGGACGAGGTAATGACCGGCTTCCGCCTCGCCTATGGCGGTGCCCAAGAACGCTTCGGCATACGCGGGGACTTGGTCTGTCTCGGCAAGATTATCGGCGGCGGACTGCCCGTCGGTGCCTTCGGCGGCAAACGCGAGATCATGCAGCAGCTGTCGCCAGAAGGCCCCGTTTACCAGGCCGGCACCCTGTCCGGCAATCCCCTGGCCATGAGTGCCGGAATCGCCACCTTGAAGCTCTTGCAAGAGCCTGGCTTCTACCAGAAACTAGAAGTCAAGAGCGCCTACCTCGAGGCTGGGCTAAGCGAAGCCGCCAAACTGTGCTCGCAACCCACCTGCCTGCAACGGGTCGGGGCCATGTTTTGCACCTACTTTCATCCTGGCCCGGTCAACTCCTTCGCCGATGCTGCACAAAGCGACACCGACACCTTCGGCCGTTTCTTCCGCCTGATGCTGGAGCAGGGCATCAACCTGGCCCCCTCCCAGTTCGAGGCCGGCTTCATGAGCGCCGCCCACGGCCAGGAGGATCTGGATCGCACCATCGCTGCGGCCCGCAAGGCTTTTAAAGCACTCTAATAGGCAATATGGGTTTCATAGCGTAAAGCCAGCCACATTTTTGAGGGACCACTTGCCTGCTCCGAATTGCAGTAGACAGTAGACATGAAAA
>JAIOSZ010000243.1 GCA_021107335.1 Desulfuromonadaceae bacterium
AACGCTCTTTCGACTCTTCACTAGAGGAGTACCGTTTGGCGGAGGCAATGGATTTGCACGCTGCTCGGCAGATTCTGTCAGACTATTCGCCTGATCTTGTTTTGGTCGACTATTGCCTTCCGGATGGGAACGGTAGTGATTTGTTGAAGATGGTAAAAGGAGTCTGTCCAGTAATCATAATGACCTCCCAGGGCGATGAACAATTGGAAGCAAAATTAAAAGAGGCTGGTGCTTGGGATTACGTGGTTAAGTCTGAGGAGGATTTTGCCGCCATGCCTCACGTCGTAAAACTGGCCATGCGTCAATGGGCGAGTATCCGGGAGCATGGGGGGGGCTGAGAGCATCTCGGCCAAAGGGAACAGCGGTTCTGACGGATAACTTCTTTGCATCGTTCACATTGAAAATGACAAAAGCCAGGATTCGAGCGCCGATTGATCGGCAATATATCGGGGCAGACGCTGTTCGGTTTTGATCCGCTCAAAACGCAAAATCCCCACTCGAAAGTGAGGATTTTGGCAACTGATTTTTGAAAGCCTGCCGTATTTTCTTGCAGGCTTTTTGCCATAAAGCTAAGGCAGTGCTTAGTGTTTCACGGGCATTTCCATCGCCTTTTCGGCATCGTCCATCATTGACTCGGTGCCTTCGGCAGCCTGGTCAACCATTTCCTGACCTTCTTCCATCACTGCTTCACCGGCTTCTTCCCCCATGGTCTGACCTTCTTCAACAAGCTCCTTGCCAGCTTCAATGGCTTGATCAGCGGTTTCTTCAACCGCGGCTGTAGTATTATCAACGGCCTGCTGGGCTGCCTGCTCTATATCGGTTGCGGCGGCTTCGACAGCGGGAGTTTTCTCCGCTGGAGCGACGGGCTCTTCCTTCTTGCAAGCAGTAGCAAAAACCAAAAGCGACAGTACACCAACTAGAATCAAAAGTTTTTTCATGCGTTTCTCCTTCAAAAGTAGGGGAGCAGGGGTTGTAATGCCTTTGTGGCGATAGTCGTCGAGCAGAAATTGCCCTGATGCTTTGTGTTAAAATAACCGAAATTGCGTTGCAGATCAACTGCTATCGCAACGGTGTTATATACGGTAATCGGTTGAATATATTTATATGGTCTGGTGAGGCCGAATCCTCCTAACGGTTGCTGCCAACTTTGAGCACCGCAATTTCTGCCTGACGGGTAAAGTCGATACAATCGGCTAGAATGCGAGCCGCTTCTTGGGGGCGATGAAATCCAGTACTGCTTTCACTGGAAATGAAATCCCGGTGCATCCGACCGCGGCGGAGCAGGCGCAAGGCTTCCTGGCTTTGGGGGAACAATTCGTCGGTGTTGTGTTGATTGTTCGAAGGCGCGCTTTCAATTCTTCGGTGGGACGGTTGTGACAGGTCTAGCACGACTGATTGGGGTTTTGCAGTGGTTTGCACACCCAGTGGTCGGAGATCTTGACACGGCTCTGACGGATATAGGACATGTGACAGTCTACGCAGGAGACGCCTGAACGGGCGTGAATGCCGGCACCCCACAGCTCAAATTCGGGGTGTGGCATCTTCAACATCGGGGCACCGGTCTCCTTGTGATCACAGTCTTTAATAATTGGGTTTTTTGCTGTTGGCAGCCGGTTGAGGTTTTGTTACAGTCCCTGACATGGATAGTAAAATGGCGATAAAAATGTGTCCCCTCTTTGCCGGCCTTAATAACGGGGATCTGGCTGCGCTGCTGAAAATTTCCCGTAGAAGCGAGGTTCCTAAGGGCACCATCCTTTTTTCTGAAGGGGAAGACGCCCGGGGTTTTTATGTGCCGGTATCGGGTAAGGTCAAGATTTACAAGGTGACTCCGGAAGGGCGGGAGAGGGTGTTGCGTATCGCCGAGCCTGGCCGCACTTTTGCCGAATCGTCCATTTTCGATCTCGGTATCTATCCGGCCAACGCCGCTACTCTGGAACGGTCGATCTTGCTCTTCTTTCCCAAGCAGGATGTACTTCATCTGTTAAAGAGTAATGTTCATTTGGCGATCAATATGATTGGTGGCATCTCCCGTTTGCTACGGGAGTTCATGAATCAGATGGAAGACATTGCCTTTCGCGATGTTCCCTCACGCCTGGCCCGCTATCTGCTCGATCTGGCAGAAACAAGTGGAAGCCGGGTCGAATTGCCTCTCTCCAAGACCCAGCTGGCGGTGAACCTAGGCACGGTCAGTGAAACCTTATCCCGTACCTTTCGTAAAATGGTAGACGACAAGTTGATTCGTGTTCAATCCCGCACCATTGATATCCTCAATATCGAGGGTCTGGTCTCTTTAGCCGATCGCTACAAAGAATGATAGTGTCGCAAATGTGCACCACCTGCGTTGCAATATTTTTTCAGAACTTTGACGACTATACGACATATGCCTTCATCACTGAAAAACCGCGATAACATGTAGGTAAAAATTCTGTTTAGCCATCCTGTAAGTTTTTGGGAATGTATCAAGAATAGATCATTCAGCAAGTGGGTGTGATGGCACAAACCCACCCGCTGTTTTTTTTGGAGACAACATGGTAGCCAGTCGCACTGCGTTGACCGTTCGTTATGCCGAAACCGATGCGCAGGGCATCGTTCATCATGCCAACTATCTGGTCTGGTTCGAGGAAGGCCGCTCAGATTTCTTGCGGCAGCAGGAATTCTGCTACAGCGACCTGGAAAGGGCCGGCTATTATGTGGTCGTGGCCGAGGCCGAAGTTCGTTACCGGGCTCCAGCATTTTACGAGGATCGCCTGATTGTTGAGACGACCTTGTGCAGATTGCGTCGCAAATTGCTTGAATTTCGT
This sequence comes from Desulfuromonadaceae bacterium, assembly GCA_021107335.1. Classification (GTDB taxonomy): domain Bacteria; phylum Desulfobacterota; class Desulfuromonadia; order Desulfuromonadales; family Syntrophotaleaceae; genus Syntrophotalea_A. The sequence continues at coordinate 2,802 of JAIOSZ010000243.1, forward strand.
TATCGGATCCTCGGTTCGGAAGACAGATTGCTGGTCGAAGGCCGCACCCTGCATATGGTATTGGGACGGGATCGCCGGCCAACCAGTTTGCCTCAGGAGTTTATTAACCGTCTGCAGGATACCCTTCAGCAGGGGCGGGGCTAATATGATTAACGGCTTGACTAAGCCGGGATCAATTGGTATAAGTGCTGACGTAACGGGCGTTTAGCTCAGCGGGAGAGCACTGCCTTCACACGGCAGGGGTCACTGGTTCGAAACCAGTAACGCCCACCATAAAATATTGAGGCAGCGAGTTTAGACTCGCTGCCTTTTTTTATTTTTTATAAGTGATATTTGCTGTCAGGTGCATTTCCTGTTGAGCAGAATTTGTCGCCGATTGATGACAGGCGCCCTGGAAGATGGCAGGGGCAAGGCCCTTTTAATCTATTTCACCGGCCCGGTGAAAACCCAGTCATTGTTTTGAACCGCCCGGTGGCAGTTGATACAGCCATCGATCCTGCCTTCGGCCAAAATAGTCTGGTCCGGTGAGTATTTAAGCCAAAACCAGTCACCCTCTTCCGGATTATAGCCAGCGCGGCGATACATCACGGTAACTGCTGCCAGTTCTTTTTCTGGGGAATAGTTCTCTTTAACGATGATGGCTCCGTCCGGCAATTTTCCGCTTTTGTTTTGCAGAGCTGCCAACACCGGGGGACTCACATAAGTGGTAAGGTAAGCTCCGTGTGGGTGTTGCCCCTGGTATAGAGCCTCTTTGCCAGGAAACATAGGCCATTGCCGGTAGTCCTGGGTTACCGTTATGAGCTCAATCAGAGTCCGTCCGTCAGCGTCAGGTAGGGCTGCCGCTTTCTGGTCAGATGGTTGTGTCGGCGGTGCCTCGTTCTGTTGCTGGCAACCGCTGGCCAAGCTCAAGCAGAGGATCAAACAGGATAGGGTTAGTCGTCGGATCATGGTGGTCATCTCCTTGGAAAGTTGGTCCAAAATGACTGGAAGCTTGGATGAATTCTAGCAAAGCGGTATACTTAGTCAAGTTGGCAATACTTTCCCCTTTGTGGCTCCGTGTGGAGTATGCGGTTGCTAAACAAGGCCATTGGTCCGTTTGTGCATTTCCCTGACCCATTTATTGGACTATATAGTGCAGGTCGCATTTAATGGTTTTATTCCAGCCTCTCATTCCTTTTGAATTATCAGGATTCCGTTATGAATATGTTCCGTTCCTCTAACTTTGTGCTTCGTTCATTGATCGTTTTGCTGGTCGGCCTACTGCTGCTAGGGGTGGGTTCAAGTTCGGCTGGTGTTTCTCGGAATGCCGAAAGTTTTGAGGTCAACCGTCAGCGCTTGCTGTCTTATTTACTTTCTCAACAGTTGACTCAGAATCACTATCGCGATCAGGCCCTTGACGACCAGTTCTCCGCGGCGGCTTTTAAGCTTTACCTGCAACAGCTCGACAGTCAGAAGCGATTTTTGCTTAAAGAAGATGTGTTGAGATTACAGGCCTATGAACAGAAGGTCGATAATGAGGTGCTAAGTGGCTATTTGGAGTTGCCTGAGGTCGGTGCCGTTTTGCATCGGAAACGCATCGACGAGGCTGAAATACTCATTCGTCAGATTATGGCCGATGGATTCCATTTTCGTACCCCCGAGACCTTGCAGGTCGATCCAGAAAAACTAGATTATTGTCAAGATCGCTCCGATTTGCGTGAGCGTTGGCGCAAAGTCCTCAAGTATCAGGTGTTTAGTCGTTATTTGGAGTTGCTGGAGGAGCAGGATAAGGCAGTATCAAAGACGACTGAGATGCCTAGCGAGTATCGTATCGATACCAAGTTAATGGCTATAGCCAGCGATAAGGTTTTGAAATCGATGGAACAGTTGCTGTTACGATTGCGGCAGATTACACAACGAGAGTATGTTGATCGCTATTTCGACGCCGTGTGTCGCGCGTTCGATCCGCACACTAATTATCTTGCGCCGGCGGAGGAAGAAGAGTTCGAAATCAGCATGAAAGGATCATTGGAAGGGATCGGTGCCACCCTGCAACAGGATGATGGGTTTATCAAGGTTATAAGCATCATTCCCGGCAGTCCTGCCTTCCGCCAGGGGCAGTTGCAGGCAGAGGATATTATCCTGAAGGTCGCTCAGGGAACCGCCGAGCCCATTGATATTGTAGATTCTAGTTTGCGGGATGCCGTACGTCTCATTCGGGGCAAAAAAGGCACAGAAGTGCGTCTCACTGTGCGAAAGCCCGCTGGTATTCAACAGGTTATTCCGATTGTTCGGGATGTCGTACAGATTCAAGAATCGTTTGTCCGTTCGACTCTGCTTAAGGGGCCTGCCGAGCGTGGAGGTAACTTCGGTTATATCCGCATTCCCACCTTTTATCGAGATTTTTTCGACCATGACCAAGACAGTACGCCGCGCAATTGCACTGATGACGTTCGGGCGGCTCTGGAGAAGCTAAGTGGCAGCCAAATCGATGGTCTGGTCATCGATTTGCGTAATAATGGAGGTGGTGCCCTGACCGATGCCGTGCAGATTGCCGGGCTCTTCGTCAAGCAGGGGCCTGTGGTACAGGTCAGAGACAGCGCCGGCCGCATTGCGGTGCTTAAGGACAAAGATCCGGGGGTCGCTTTCGATGGTCCAATGATTGTTCTGGTCAATCGCTTTAGTGCTTCCGCCTCTGAAATTCTTGCGGCCGCTCTACAGGACTATCGTCGGGCTCTGGTGGTTGGTGACCATGTCACCCATGGCAAAGGAACCGTGCAGACAGTCCTTAACCTTGACAGCGCTCTACCGCCGCAGAGCATGGATGAGTATCGTCCCCTGGGTGCCATGAAATTAACATTGCAAAAATTTTATCGGGTGAGTGGCGGTTCTACACAAGTGCAGGGGGTTGAACCGGATATTTTGCTTCCCGATCCGCTGCCCTTTGTCCAGAGTGGAGAGCGGTATACCGATTATGCTCTGCCATGGGATACCATTGCACCGGTTTCCTATACGCCCTGGCAAGCAGCCTCTTTTGATATTGATGCTTTACGAGCAGCCAGCCAAAAGAGACTTGCCAGTTCTCCTCGCTTTAAGGTCCTAACAGAGCTACGTAAACGAAGTCAGGATCGAGGTGGAGTTACGGCACGCTCCCTGGATTTGGCCGATCTATGGCAAGAACATAGCGAGCTTATAAATGCTCAACAGATGGATGCCGCGGTTAAGTCTGAGAAGCAGGTGCAGGAGGGGCCAATAGGGGATGGTTGGTTGGCGCGTATAGAAAAGGATCTGTTTGTTGGTGAAGCGGTGCAGATTCTAGGCGATTTGAGGGGGCGTGAGTCCTTTGGCAATAGTTTGACAAAAACTACAGAAATGGGCCGTTAGGCGTATATGTTGGCTTTTCCGTATTAAGGAAATCTGTTTGAGAGCTTTTTATCTTATTGCCTTGTGGTCACATGCATCGGGAGAAATGAAAAAATTTGCAATTGGAAAGTTTTTACCTGTCGAGGCATGGAAATTGCTGGTCAAATGGTTTATTCTTTACCCAGGTTTCAGATGCCAGTTCCGGACGAGACACAGTAATTTGACGATGCCGGGTATGTAAAAAAAATTGTTTTGTCAGATGCCGATTAAGGAGCGTATTGATGAAGAAGACCATTCTGCTGATAGTGGGCCTTAGCGTACTTTTGTTGTCCGGTTGCTGCGGTTGCAACAAGGCCAATTGGCCGGAACAACTGGTGTTGGATCACATGAATACCATACAAAAGACTCAGTACCTGAAAGATGTCAAACAGAATTTGATCAACTTTAGAACTACAGTAGTCGACTTGCAAAGTCACCGCCCCCCCCGTCAGCCCAACGAAGAACCCGCTGGTTGTCAGCACGAAGGGTTTCATTGCGAAGTGGCTCGATACGTCGAGGTCCACGTCATGCCTATCCTTAACGACGGCGAGGCTTTGCAGAACCTGGAAACCCGACTTGAGGTGGCCAAGGTGAATCTATTGAGTGCCTATGCCTTGTATGAAACAGGAAGTATCGGTCAAGCACGCAAGCTGCTAAAGATCTATGACAAACGCTATCGCAAGGATGTTTCTATCCAAACGGCTATGATCGATAGCCGCGATATGGAATTTGCGACGCTTGGCAAGGCTGCTCAAAACCTGCGTTCAAAGCTAATCAATTAATATCATTTCGAATTTCAACAGCAGCAGTTAAGGGGACTAACAAGACATGTTTAATGCCCTATCCGAATCAATCATCAATACCTTGACCTATCTTATTAACACCTACTCCGGTCTGTTGCAGGTAACCGTCTACTTCATCATGCTTTGCGTATTCGGATTTGCGATCATCAAGTGCTATCTTTCTTTCTGTGCACTAGCCTCTTTTGATTTTAAGACCATTAAGAGCCGCAAACAGCTGCATAATTTGCCCGCTAATTTGCGCACTCCGGTGATGATCATCGCCGCGTCCTTTTTCGACAAAGCTAAACAACATTATTTGAAAGAAAAGGTTGAAAATCCGGCTTCGGAAAAGGTCATTCCACCTGATGCCTTTATTCGCGATGCTGCCTTTCAGTTCAGTGAACGTTATTTTGAGGAGAAATTCCTTTCACCTATCGGCATGATGGCCAATCTGATGCCACCGTTGGGGTTTATCGGGACCATCATCGGTATGGTCGTGCACTTTCTGTCAAATAGCGGCACCCTAAAGAGTGATTTGGCCATTGCTGGTATTGCTACAGCTCTGTATACGACTTTTATAGGATTGGTTTGTTTCACTATCCTCGAGTTCCTTAAAAAAGTTTTTTATGGTCTGTTGCACAAGCGCATCGATCAGGGGTTGGCGGCCGTCGCCGAATTTGATCAGGACTAATCGGAGTATAGGTGCAGGATGAAAAATAATAACGGTCAAACTTGGCTCTTTTCTTTTACGGACTTAGCCTTTCTACTGTTGATAAGCCTGAGTACCATTCCGGTTGCTGACAGCGTCACTATTCGTTTCTCTGAAATGGATGTGCCTGTGGTTCCGGAAAGTCAACAACTTGGGGCTCTGGGTCAGTTACGGGAAGTCTGGGAACTTCAGGTGCATCCCGTTTCGGAAGAGTATCCGGTACCCTATAAAATCGCTCGTTTCGGCCTGGCGAGTCAGGTGGATGGTGAGGAAGTAAAGCTGCTGTCTTCCGAGCAACTTTTGGGTGAGTTGGCAAATTTAAAAGCTCGAAATATTCGGCCTATGTTATTGCCTGAAAAGACCTCGCTTACCCAAGACTTGCTCTACGCTGCCGGATCCATGGCCAAGCTATGGGGTGAGGCGTACGGCGAGACGGTGGTGCAGCCGGAAATTCTTGAGGAAGGCCCTTAACGATGGAGTTTGGCAAGGATAGCCTTTACGGATGGGGCGTTTGCCAGGTGCCGATGCCCCGTGCCTGCAGCGACATCTATGTCGACCGGCGTTGTGCGCCAAAGACAGTGGACTTCCCCGACCGGCGAACCAATTGGATATTTCGACCGTTTACCGTTATCTTTGCGACCATTCTGAGGGAAGATTTTCCTGCTATGCAGGCGGTTTTAGTGGTGCTGGCCGCACTCCTGACGCTGCTTATTTTCGGTCTGGTCATCCTTCCAGAACCTCCTTTGGTTGAAACTCCCGTTCCTGAGCCAATTGAGATTGTCCTCAGGATGTTGGAAGAACCTCCGGCCGAACCTCCCCCGGTGGCCACACCGATAACGGTCCAAGCCCAGCCTGAACCCCTGCCGGTTAAGGTTGAGCAGCCTGTGCCGCCGAAGCCTGTTGTTAAAAAGGTGCAGCAGCCACCGAAAAAGATGCTGTCCTTGCCGCCT
>JAIOSZ010000294.1 GCA_021107335.1 Desulfuromonadaceae bacterium
GAAAAGACCACCGCATTGACATAAACAAAAAATCCTCCTCCCCAAGAAACAATGAGAAGAAGGATTTGGAAATTTGTTCAACGCCCAGCATAAGAATACTTGGTTAACACAAAAGCAGGGCTATTTAATCAAAGGCACGGACCAGTAGCTACATAATATGCCGAACGATATCGCCCTTGATAAGGTAATGAACATCCTCGGCAATGTTGATGGCCAGGTCGGCGATGCGCTCCAGATACCGGGAGACCACCAGATAGGAGATCAGCGGTTCGATACAGTCAGGCTGTTGCCGGATCTGTTCGATAACCAGACCATAGCTTTTATGGTGCAGGGAATCGACTTCATCATCGAGGGCGATCACCTCATGGGCCTCATGCAGATCGAGGTTCACCAGCGAATCGAGGCTCTTTTTCACCATCGAATAGACCTTTTGCGACATGCAGGAAAATTCAAAGGGGATCGCCATAGGCTTATACTTCATCAGATCGAGAGCCCGCTCGGCAATATTCACCGACATATCGGCAATGCGTTCCAGGTCGTTGTTGATCTTCAACACCGAGACGATAAAACGCAGGTCGTTAGCCACCGGCTGGTGCAGGGCCAGGATCTTGAGACATTCCTCCTCCAGATCGACCTCCTGGCGATCGATGCGATCATCCGAGGCCGCCACCTTTTTAGCTAGTGCCTCATCCCTCTCCTCCAGCGAACGCACCGCCAACAGATAGGTTTCCTCGACGTCGGCGCTCAAGGTCATCAGTCGTCTTTTGAGCTTTTCCGTTTCCCGTACAATATGGCTTGTCATCTGTGTAGCCCCCTTATCCGAATCGTCCGGTAATATAATCTTCGGTCTGCTTGCTTTTCGGTTTCACGAACAGATTCTGGGTCAGACCGTACTCGATCAGCGCCCCCTCGTACAAAAAGGCGGTATAATCCGACACCCGCGCAGCCTGCTGCATGTTGTGGGTCACGATGATGATCGTGTACTTGGAACGCAGTTCGCTGATCAGCTCTTCAACGCGAATCGTCGACTTGGGATCGAGGGCCGAACAAGGTTCGTCCATGAGCACCACCCCGGGATTGACGGCTATGGCGCGAGCGATACACAAGCGCTGCATCTGCGCTCCGGATAATCCCAGAGCCGACTGATGCAGACGGTCTTTGACCTCATCCCACAGAGCAGAACCTTGCAGGCTCACCTCCATCGCCTCATCGAGCACGGCTTTAGTTTTTTCACCGGCGATACGCAGGCCGTAAACCACATTTTCATAGATGGTTTTCGGAAAGGGGTTGGACTTCTGAAACACCATGCCCACGCGACGACGCAATTCGATAACATCCATCGATGAGTCATTCACTTCGGTATCGTCAAGCAGGATACTGCCCTCAACACGCCCGCCATCGACCAGGTCATTCATGCGGTTGAAACAACGCAACATGGTCGACTTCCCGCAGCCGGAAGGACCGATCAGGGCCGTGACCTTTTCCTTGGGGAAATCGAGACTGACATCAAACAGGGCCTGGGACGGGCCATAATAAAAATTCAGATTATTAACCCTGACAACAGGGTTGTCGATTGAAATACGCAGGGAATCGCTCATCGTAAAAACCTTTGCTCAGAAAGTTCGATAACTGTAACGTTTTTTCATCTTGTTACGCAGGTAAATAGCCACACTGCTCATCACCAGCACGATCAGCACCAGCAGCAGGGTAGTCACGAAGACCATCGGCTTGGCCGCCTCTACATTGGGCGATTGAAAACCGATGTCGTAGATATGAAAACCGAGATGCATAAACTTGCGATCGAGGTGGACAAAGGGGAAGCTGCCGTCGATGGGCAGAGCCGGAGCCAGCTTGACCACGCCGGTAATCATCAGCGGCGCTACCTCACCGGCAGCGCGGGACATGGCGAGAATCAGCCCAGTCATAATGCCCGGTGAGGCCATGGGCAATAGAGTCCGCAGCAGAGTCTGCAGCTTAGTGGCGCCCAGCGCCAGAGAGCCTTCCCTCACCCCCTGAGGAATAGCACCGAGGGCCTCTTCTGTAGCGACAATGACCACCGGCACGGTCAGCAGGCCGAGAGTCAGGCTAGCCCACAGAATGCCGCCGGTACCAAAGGTCGGGCTTGGCAGCTGCTCAGCGAAAAAAAACCGGTCGATGCTGCCGCCAATGCCGTAAACAAAGAAGGCCAGGCCAAAGATGCCGTAGACGATAGAAGGGATGCCGGCCAGGTTGTTGACCGCGATCCGCACCAGACGCACCACAGTACCGTCCTTGGCATATTCACGGAGATAGATGGCTGTCACCACCCCCAGGGGAAAAGAAACCAGGCTCATGATGAAAATCAAGGTCACGGTACCGAAAATAGCCGGGAACAGCCCACCTTCGGTATTCGACTCACGGGGCTCGCCAAAGATCAGCTCCCAAAGTTTACCGAGATAAAAACTGATTTTCTGCAGCATACTCACCTGGTTGGGCCGGTAAAAACGCACGATATCACTCACCGCTATCACCCGCTCGCCCCCTGCAGAATCGGCGAAGGTGGCGGTGACCTGCGAAAGGTTCTCCAGCTGAGTTGCCTGCAACATCAGCACCTGCGTGAAGCTCTCCTCGAGCTGCTGTTGCTGTTTGGCCAGATGCTGCAAATCCGGATCGTCGGTCGCCGCGCCGCGGTAAATCAACTTGTCCATCTTTAAGCGCAGCCGAGTCGATTGCCCATTGAGCCGGCTCAGTTGCTCCGCGAGATTTTCAAGCTCACCTTGCTTCTGCTGTTCCACATATCGATGGGCCGCGCTTAAGCGCTGCCAAGGATTCTGTGGCGAAGTGGTGCCTGGTTCCGGTGTCTGAACCGCGAGCAGGC
>JAIOSZ010000041.1 GCA_021107335.1 Desulfuromonadaceae bacterium
AGTATACCATCGGGACGCAACGCCCGGTAGGCCTCGGTCAAACCATCAGTGGAGTAGAGCCAATCGTTTTTCTTGCGGGTAAAGCCCTTGGGACCATTATCCACATCGAGCAAAATAGCATCAAACGCCTGCCGTTCAGCCCGCAGAATCTTAGCCACATCGCCCTGGCGTACGGTGGTCCGTTTATCCTGCAAAGGATGACCCGCATACTTACCGAGCGGTCCCCGGTTCCATTCCACCACGGCAGGCACCAGTTCGGCCACCACCACCTCGGCATTATCCCCCACATGGCGCAGAGCGGCAGCCAGGGTAAAACCCATCCCCAGGCCGCCAACTAGCACGCGGGGCTGGTCCCGACCGGCGATTTTAGGGCATACCAGCTCAGCCAGGGCATCTTCGGACTGATGGGCTGTTGTGCTCATCAAACCACCACCGCTGGAGACACTGATAGAGTATTCGCCCTCACACATGTACAAATCAAGTTCACCACCACCGGGGATCTTAGCCGTATCGACTAGTTCCCATGCATCCATACTATCGTCTGTAATTTCGGAAGGCATTAATACCTGTTATCTGAAAAGGTTAAGTTAAGATGTGAGCATAGAAAGACTGCGCAAACGCGAGTCGCGCTCACTATGCTTGAAGATGTGCCAAGCGTCAACCATAAGTCACCGATTGCGCGACTATTTATAACATCTATGGCCGCTGGCCTTGGTGCCAGAGCCATCAAGCAGAAAGAATATGGCTCGTATGGCCAAAAGATCGGTCAGGCGCCACTCGATTTCTATCCTGATTTTCTCCAGTTTTTCCCGATATGCAATAGGATTCCGTGGTAAAACAAACGACCTCAAGCAAACCGGGGAACCCGATTTTAAATGGCAGAATGCCTCACCACTTATTTTCCCATAATGAAGGAACACCTGTGGCCTTAAAACCGACCATCTATAAACTACGAATTACCTTAGCCGATATCGACAGAAATCATTATGACGATCTCAACCTGACGGTAGCCCAACATCCCTCAGAAACCCTTGAACGCATGATGGCCCGGGTGTTGGCCTTTTGCATTAATGCTCAGGAATTTCTTGAATTTACCAAAGGGATCAGCGTCGCGGAAGAACCGGACATCTGGGCTCGTACCCTGGATGACCGACTTTCGCTATGGATCGATGTCGGTGAGCCCGCTTTTGACCGGATCAAAAAAGCCACCCGCATCTCGGAAGCTGTCAAGATTTACAGTTTCAATGCCAAATCAGATGCTTGGTGGGATATGGGCCAGAGTAAATTTAAAGAGCTATCGGCTTCCTTTTTTCGCTTTGAGTGGCAACAGATACAAACCCTGGCAACCCTGGCAAAGCGCACAATGGATATGTCTGTCACCATTACCGGCGATTCAGCTTATGTTTCCACCAAGGCGGGAGAGTGTGAAGTGTCCTGGGTATTGTTGCAACCGTCATAAGACACCGCCATCCATGGTCTACCCATCCATTTATTGTGTTTCAGCAAGCGGAACTAGGTACAAATGAGAAACAAACCATCACAGATGCCCTTTCACTATGGCTGGGTCATTGTGTTCGTCGCCATGCTAGCCGTCTTTGGCTGCATCGGCCTCGGACGCCTAGCCCTCGGCATGCTCCTGCCCTCCATGGGCGCGGACTTAGGCTTAAGCTATAGCCAAATGGGGATGATCAGCGCCGGCAACTTTATCGGTTATCTAGGGGCCGTCTTGTTTTGCGGCTGGATGGTCCGCCGTCTTAGAGCCCGCACCATGATTGCCTGCGGTCTGCTCACAGTCGCGGCCTCGATGATGCTGATCAGTCGCACCAGCCATTACCCGACGATACTCGCACTCTATGTTCTTACCGGGGTGGGTACCGGCACCGCCAACATGCCCGTGATGGGTTTAGTCGCCCACTGGTTCAAGGCCCGCAGCCGAGGGCGCGCTGGCGGCCTGTTGATGGCCGGCAACGGCTTCGCCATCATGCTCAGCGGAGTCTTGATCCCGCTGCTTACAGCCAGTCGGGGCGCAGCCGGCTGGCGTTTGGGCTGGCTGCTGCTTGGGGCACTGGTCGGGGCCATAGCCCTGCTCTGTGCCCTGCTATTGCGAGACAATCCTGAATCGATAGGCTTGCAGCCGATTGGCTCCGAGGTTCCTGCAGAAAAAGCCCAAAATAGCACCGCAGACGCTCTACCGTTGAAGAAAACACCATCCTGGCTGCTCGCCCTCATCGCCAGCGTCTTCTTCATCTTCTGTTTCACTTACGTCATCTATGCCACCTTCATCGTCACCACTTTGGTGCAGGAGATGGGCTTCAGTGAAGCTCAAGCCAGCCACCTATGGATCTGGATCGGCTTCTGCGCCCTCTTCTCTGGGCCACTGTTTGGCGCTCTGTCCGATCGCATCGGACGGGGCTGGGGAATGATGATCGTGTTTGCCGTGCAGACTTGTGCCTATTTATTAGCGGCCAGCCAACTGTCAGGGCTATGGATCTATCTTTCAGTCACCCTGTATGGTCTCTCGGCCTTCAGTATCCCTTCCATCATTGTGGCCACCCTCAGCGATTATTTGCCCCGTGAAAGGGTCACCGCAGCCCTCGGGCATGTGACCTTTTTCGCCAGTTTTGGACAGATTGTCGGGCCGAGCCTGGCCGGCCTTCTCGCCGATCTCAGTGGCAGCTTCAGCAGCAGTTACCTGCTTGCCGCAGGCTTAACGGCTACGGCAGCCGCCCTGGTTATGCTGCTACCCAAGATGGATAAATCGACCACATCGCAAGCCCTGGTCCAGAATTGAGGAATACCTGCCTCTGCTCCGACCACACAGATAATAAAACCTGCACTATTTGAGGTGATCTGTGAACCAAGAAAACAACACTGACCATCCTGAAGACGGGATAGAAGTCCCCTACAAACAGATTGCTCTAGACACACTTCGTCGAATGATCCAGGAATTTGTAACCAGAGACGGTTCAGATTGGGCCGAAGTCGGTTGTACACTAGAGGATAAAGTTGCCCAGGTTCTGCAGCAACTGAAGAACAAACAGATTAAGGTCGTTTTTGATCTAAAAACACAAACGGCCAACCTGGTCCCCTGCTCCTAAAAACTGTTAGCTGGTGTCCATCCGGATACTTTGGATGGGCACAGCGCAGTTTTCATATGGGAAACGAGAAATTTCCCCCAAGGTCAAGGAAATCAAACGCTTGTGCGGAGGCGTAGCTGTTTACGCTGAACAAACAAGCGTGCGGATTGACGCCGAGATTGGGGGAAAGGGCCGTTTCCGGATGAAAACTAACTGAGGTTCTGGTGAAAAATAAACTGATCCGTCTTGCGGAACTAATCCAAGAAGACTTCCCTGAAAAGATTGTCGCCACCTTTCGCTCCAGAGACAAGTCTTCCCTGACACAGCGACTTGAGATGGTCAACAAAGCCATAAGCTTCCATCGGCGACGTGCTGAAAGCCTTTGGCTTCAG
>JAIOSZ010000078.1 GCA_021107335.1 Desulfuromonadaceae bacterium
ACACCGCTTACCTTAACGGATCGGTAAAACACCGTACATACGTGGCAACCTTTCCGTGAAAACATTAACAATGCCTCCTTTTTGTTACTTGCCACGAATAAATAACTGGCTCACGCCAAGCACCACAAAACACCCTCGATGGACACATTAACCAATTGACATTTAACGGTGTTTTTTACTGCCAACCTCTTACAATGTCCGTGAAAATCATTTGTGCCGAGCTACTATTGCTGGCCCAAACTTATTGACAATCATAAAACAAGGTTTTACTATTCAACGAGGCTTGCTTAAACAGCTAACCTTTCAGGCCTCTTTTTCCAGTAGACAGGGCGTAAAACCACAAAAGCTGTAAACTCTAAATTTTGCACCATTCAGCACCTGCCGGGAATAGCCGTCTCAGAACATTACTCGCCCCAAAGTGACTTTTTAATAACCCCGCGACAAAGCAAGCGGCGGACTTAACCACTGTCAAGTTATCTCATTTCAGGAAACTTGACTCACAGAAGATTAAAAGAAGGATACATAGACCATGGCACGTAAAGAAAAGTCTGAATACATGATTCAGGCGGTGTCCCACGCCCTCGATCTGCTTGAACAGTTTCATGGCGACGACGTTGATGAACTCGGTGTCACGGAACTTAGCAAACGCCTAAAATTACACAAAAACAATGTCTTCCGCCTCCTTGCGACCCTCGAATCTCGCGGATATATCGAACAGAACAAGGCAACGGAAAACTACCGCCTGGGCCTCAAATCCCTGGAACTTGGTCAAACATTCATCAAGAAGATGGGCCTGCTGCATCAGGCCAAACCGGTTTTGGAAGAACTGGTCGAAGAATCCAACGAAACCGCCTACGTTGCCATTTTCAAAGACGGCTATATCGTCTATCTAGACGTGGTGGAGACAGGCCTGACGGTACGAGTGGTTTCCCGAGTCGGCACCCGACTGCCCTCCTACTGCACCGCTGCTGGCAAAGTTCACTTGGCTTACATGTCCGACGAGGAAATCGAAAGCTATTTGCCCGCCCAGGACCTGGAAGCCTATACGCCGCATTCCATCACCGACCGCGAGGTGCTCAAAAAAGATCTGACAGCAGTTGCTGAACAGGGATACGCCTTTGATATTGAAGAACTCGATATCGGCGTCCGCTGCGTTGCCGCCCCGATTCGCGACTATACCCGTCGCATTGTGGGCGCGCTGAGTATTTCAGGCCCCGCTACCCGTTTTTCTGATGAACGGCTGGAAAAAGAACTGGTTCCCTTAGTGACCCGCGCGGCTGAAGAGCTTTCGACCCGCCTCGGCTTTCACAAATAGACATTTTTCGAGTGCGCCGTTGCTATTAATTGTCTCAGAACGGCCGTTCTCAAGCGAAACACAACGGCCAACCAGACCCTATCTCAAGGCAACCCAAACAAAGTTATCGCCTTTCAACCGGGATGACAGAACCCCCTGGTTGAAAGGCCGTTTTTTTTACTGACCAACCGCCTCGCAACAGCTTTGTTGTGCATCTTCGGTGAATTACCCTGTCATGACCACTGAAAACCCACTACAATTAGAAACCCTCATCTCCCGAGCACGCCAACAGGGAGTGCGCCATGACGAGCAGCTTCCATTCCTGCTGACACCGAGCAAGCCCAACGGCTATGGCGTGCTACTGGTTCACGGGTTTACCGCCAGCCCTCGGGAAATGGAGCCTTTAGCTCAATTTTTAAGTGCGCTGGGATTTACAACCATGGGAGTGCGCCTGCCTGGTCACGGTACCAGCCCGGAGGATCTAGCCATACGCCATCAGGAAGAATGGCAACAGGCTGTAGAGGAAGGCTATCTATTGCTGCAGCAGCATACGCAACGGATCCTTGGTGTCGGCCTCAGCATGCGCTCTTCTGCTGGTCGCCCTGGCAGCTCGCCAACCGCTGGCGGGACTGATCCTGCTCTCCCCCTTTTTGCGGGTCAAACATCGCCTGGCGCCAGCCGCCGGCCTACTGCGTTTTGCCAAAAAATATCAGAGCCGACCGGTAGCGCCTGAGCTGGCCACCATCTATTACGACCGACGACCACTGCATGGCGTGCATCAACTCAATCGCCTCTGCCGCCAGGTGCGCCGCCTGGCCGGCCAAGTGACCGCTCCGGCCCTGCTGGTCAACGGCACCGGCGACCAGACCGTTCGCATCGACAGCAGCCTGGAGCTGTTTCACCTGCTGCCGAGCCGCCACAAGGTCTTTCATCTCTACGGTCCCGAAGTTGGCCACACCCTGACCGCAGCGGACAATCCCCGCCGCCCTGAACTCTACACCCTGATTCAGCAGTTTCTTAGAATTTGGGCTCCTCCGCAGCAGGACTCAAACGCTCCATTAGAGACCTGACCTGGCCTTGAGTCTCCTTTGCAGTCCCGGAGTTATCGACTACGAAATCAGCGCGGGCGACCTTCTCCGCTTGCGGCATCTGGGCAGCGACACGGGCTAGGGCCTGCGGCCGATTGATGCCATCCCGAGCCATCAACCGGGTTAACTGTACCTCCGCATCGACCCTCACCACCAAAACTTTATCGACCTCCCGGTCCGCGCCGACCTCATACAGCAGGGGAGCATCGTAAATCACCAGCGGTGCCCCACCCTGCTTGGCCTCGCCCAACCTCGTGCGGGCCAAGGCGGCAATTGCCGGATGGGTCATACCATTCAACGCTATGCGGGCCTGGTCATCATTAAACACCATTTCGGCCATCAGCTGACGGTTCAGGGTCCCATCTTCCCTTAGAACCAGGCCGCCAAAGTACTCGGTAATTTGCTGTAAGACTTTAGTCCCCGGACAGACAACTTCCCGGGCTAATACATCAGCGCTGACCACCACGGCCCCCAAAGCTTGAAAAGCCTGTGCCACTGTCGTTTTACCGCTGGCGATGCCGCCAGTTATCCCCAATATCATACTATTTGTCTCCTACAACCAACCCCATCCGCCGCAGGACATCAAAAACGGATGAAATCGATCAAAATTGTCGTATTATATAGAAACTTTTACCGATCGATTATTACTGTCTGCTGGTCTTATTTGGCAATCGTGTGCTAAAACATATCATAATCATCCGTAGCTACTGAAACAATGACCTCAGATACTACAGAACTAAATGCAGCCAGAACCATCGCACCGGTCGCAGGAAAGGCAAAAGTAATCTGCCATGGATGAAAATCATAGTAACCATAACAAACTTGCCAAATTTGATCATCAGAATCAGGTCTCGGCAGCCCTACTTGGTATCGGTAAACTGTTCAAGGCGGTCCGATTCTACCCACCCGGGCATCCAGCCCTCGAGAGTACCTGCAAGGAGGCCCACAACCTTCTAAGCCCACTATTGCGGCAGGGCAATCTGATACTGAGCATTAAAAAAAATGGTTTCTACTGGCAGGGAAAACCGGTCAGCAGCGAAATTCCGGTTTTAAAAGCGTTAGCCTTCTATTTCTTTGCCCGGCTGGTGCATCGGCTACTGTTTCTCCCCGACCTGACAACACGCGACCTCGAAGCCTTCGCCCGCTGTGCCATCGGTGAGCCGGCTGAGATACAACGGGCGGGAGGACTGCAAGAGCTTCTCCTGCAACAACATATTACCGGTCTGTTCCTCAATGAAATCGACCTGCAGACAATCCAGGCCCGTCGCGAAGAGATTCTCATCGAGCAAGGGCTGGATCCCGAGCTATTGGACCAGAACCCTTTTGAACCACCCCCGGAGGCATCTTCCAGCGCCGATACAGACCCTAGTCTTTTGCCCGAGGCGCTCCTGGAAAACCTTACGACGGCCCAACTAGACCCAGAGGAACTACTGCGGCAACTAGAGGGCGAGAGTTCAGATCAACGCTATCGCCTACTCTGCCAGAAACTCGTCGTCATCCTACCTGAGCACCTACACGAACTGGAATGGATCACACCGGGCAAAGCCTTACTATTGCTGGCCAGGCACGGTGCCGAAAAGGCTCGCAACAACACCCAGCGACGTGCTTGCCTGGAGGCCCTCGACCAGCTAGGCAGTCCGGAGCTGATGCAATTCTTCATCAACGCTCTATGCGACAAACACCAGCACAGCGCAGGCCGCACCGATATCATCAAAGCCCTGTCTATGCTGCAGGAAAAAGCGGCCGTTGTGTTGGTCGACAGACTGGCCAAAGAGGACAACAGCCAGGTACGAAAATTACTCTCCGAGGCCCTGGTCAAGCTCGGCAACTGCGCCACCCCGGCCCTTGTCGAGCGGTTAGCCGACAACCGCTGGTATATTGCTCGCAATGCGATAGCCATTCTCGGCAAGATAAAGAATCGTAAAACAGCCATTCACATCCGCCCCTACCTTGACCATCGTGATTACCGTGTTCGGCGAGAAGCGGTTAGAGCTTTAAGCCTTATCGGCGGCCCCATTGCCCTCAAGGGCCTACAGAAATTAATTAACGACCGGGACCGAGAGCTCTGTCCACTGGCAATTGTCGCACTGGGAGCCATGCAAAATGAAGCCGCCGTCGATCCGCTGCTCAGGCTGTTGGGCTCCTTTGATCCCTTGTTGAAGAATTTTGACCTCAAGAAAAGAGCCATCAAGGCCCTTGGCGCTATCGGCGCGCCACAAGCCGCGCCGGCCCTGATAAAGGTTCTCAACCAAAAGCGCTTCTGGAAGCGCAACCTCTACAACAAGCTGCGCAGTTGCGCAATCCAGGCTTTGGGAAACATCGCCACCGAGAACTCGCTAGCGGCCCTCGAAGTCGCAAGCAAGGACTCTTCACCACTGATTGCCCATATTGCGAGGGAAGCCCTCGACAAAATATCCGCAAGGACCCAAAATGAATTCTGAATTCTTTCAGCAGATTGTCACAAGCTTTACCAGTGCCTATAAAGGGTTACATCTTTACCCCGCCCAACATCCCACTATTCGAAATCAACTAAAAAAGCTGCTACTGCGCCTGACTTCCCATCTTGAACAACGAGAAATGCTTAAAATAGGTCTACTTGAAGATACTTTGTTCATTGATGACCACCTGTTCGCCATTCAAACGCCGGCCAGCGCAACACTTACCCTGCTACTGAAGCAATTAAAGATCGAGGCCCTCGAATTTCACCGGGGCCTCACCGAAAGTGAGCTGCTTCATTTTCTGCAACTATTAAGACACAGTGACATCGACCCTGAAGACCTGGAGATGTTATTGGCGGAACGAAATATCGAACACATTCGTCTGGCAGGCGGTAATCCCGACGAAGACCAAGAACCGCGCCGGGTCTATGGTCGAGCCATGACGGTTGTTAATGAAATTTTCGAAGACGTGCATTTGGGGCGTATGCCTTGCTCGAAAAAGGCCAAACAGGTCGTCAAGGATATGGCCAAACTTACCCTGTCCGATCCCCATGCCCTATTTGCCCTGTCGATGCTCAAAAGCTACGACAACTACACCTTTACCCATTCAGTCAACGTCTCGGTAATCGCCCTCGCGGTCGGCCGAGCCTGTGGACTCCCCGAAGAGCAGTTGCGCACCCTGGGCCTGGGCGGCCTGCTGCACGACATCGGCAAGTTGAAAATCGACCTGGCGATCATCACCAAACCAGGCCGTCTGACCGAGCAGGAATTTGCCCAGATCATGAACCATCCCCGTCTGGGGGCGGACATCGTCCACAACACCCCCGGCATT
Source organism: Desulfuromonadaceae bacterium (assembly GCA_021107335.1). Lineage (GTDB taxonomy): Bacteria > Desulfobacterota > Desulfuromonadia > Desulfuromonadales > Syntrophotaleaceae > Syntrophotalea_A. The sequence goes on from JAIOSZ010000078.1 coordinate 5,653, forward strand.
TCCCCGAGCGCGATTGATATCGTGCTTGGCCATCATCTTCGCTACGATCGACAGGGCTATCCAGCCGATGCTCAACTGCATGGACCTCCAATCATGCCAAATATCGTAGCCATTGCCGACACCTATGATGCGATCACCACCCTGCGCGCCTACCAGCGGCCGGTCACTCCGCGGCAAGCCACTAGCAAGATGCAAGAGGTCAGCGGCTCCATGCTTCACCCGGAGTACCTAAAAGCCTTTATCGCCTCCCTGGGCACCTATCCGGTCGGCAGCCTGGTACGCCTGGCAAATAACGAAATAGGCCTGGTGACACGGGTCGGCACCGACAACCCGAATGAAATTGAACT
>JAIOSZ010000133.1 GCA_021107335.1 Desulfuromonadaceae bacterium
GAAGCGCACCGCCTCTACTCCTCGCACCTGGATTTCGTATTTGGCTTCTTTCGACCTGAAAACCGCTTCCCTCACCGATATTTTGGGGGAGCAGCCAAACACATCAACAATCCAAAAGCCTGCTCCATCGACCCTTTTGCCTACCTCTACTTTCGGAAGTCATTCGGCACTAAATGGGACCTTGCATCTCCCCTGAGCATTAATCGAACAACAGACGAGGATCTAGACGAACTCAATAGTTTCTTGGAGTATACATCGGGTGGTCTCATGGCCGCAGCCCTCAACCTCGAACCCGGTTATGATAATGACGAGAGCCTGACCAAGGAATATGAATCACTCGGTCTTAAAAAAGAACGCCACCTTTTCTCTTTAAGAATAAAAGGCAGTCTCAAAGCTATAGTCATTGTCAACGTTTCTGACATTGGGCTCAACATGTCGGAAATAAACAACTCTATAAAAATATTCATTGTGGACCCTGAGGGGATCAACAAAGAGATACTCTATTTTTTTCTTTCAATGATGTGTGTAAAACTTGATACAGATAGCATACCAGTACTTATCTACCCACAATCGTTTGCAAGTGATAGCGGAATACCCTTCGAGAAAACGTATAATCTATGGATATTGAACATGTTAAACCTTGATGAATATTTTGATTTTTGCAAAAGAATCTTAGGTGTAAATCAATAACACACGGGAAATACAATCATTCTTATGAGTACTCCTTACACCGAAAATACACCTCTATACAACAGTCGATTAATCGACACCTATGTTAAATATATTGAAACAGCATATCCGCTGGTATCCGTCAGCGAGATTCTGGCTTACTCCAACATAAAATCTTATGAACTTGCTGACCAAGGACACTGGCTTACCCAAACACAGGTCGACCGTTTTTATGAAAAGCTCGTTCAACTTACCGGCAGTGAAAAAATAGCGCGAGAGGCTGGCAGATATGCAGCATCACCTGACGCTATGGGCATAGTACGGCAACACTCATTAGGGCTGGTGGGACCTGCCAATGCATTTAAGCTGATTGGCCGGACAGCTCCCAACCTTACAAAGTCCGCTATTTACGAATCTCAGGCAATTGCTCCAAACAAAGTCAGAGTTGAGGTCACGCCAAGACCCGGCGTAAATGAGCAGCCCTTCCAATGCGAAAACAGAATCGGTTTCTGGGAAGCACTGGTAATGATGCTGGGCAACAATATGCCAACGGTTGAACATCCCGAATGCATTTTCAAGGGAGATCCTAAGTGTACCTACATCATCTCTTGGGAACGACCGCTCTCCTCAACCCTTAAAACACTCCGGCTTTGCCTTGCTGCTGCTTCTGCCGCGGCCTTAGGTTTTGCCTCTTTCCAAGCCCCTGACATTGCGCTAAAATTGCTAGCTCCTTCCACCCTCTTCGGCTTAACATCTCTCTCCTTTTTTATTGAAAGAAGAGAGAAAAATGAGATACTCGGCAACGTGAGCGAGATTAAGGATTCCAGCGATCAACTTCTAGACCAAATAAACAGAAACTATAATAATGCCCTGATGGCAAATGAAATCGGTCAAGCCATTAGCAGCCAGACCAACTTCAAGCACATTGAGCAAACAATTGGCTCAATAAGCAATATTGATGAAATTCTCAAAGATGTTATTCAGATTTTAAACAAGCGCCTGGACTACGACCGCGGCCTGATCCTGTTAACAAACCAAGATCGCACCGCACTCGTTTTCCGGGCTGGATATGGTTATTCTGAAAAACATCAAGACATGCTGAGAAGCACTTCTTTTCATTTAGATAACCCACACTCCAAAGGCATGTTTGTTGTGTCGTTTCACAAACAGGAACCTTTCCTGATTAACGACATCAGCGAACTGGAAAGCAACCTCAGCTCTCGCAGCCGGGCATTAGCAGAAGCACTTGGGGTTCATTCATTTATCTGCTGTCCAATCATTTGTGATGGAGAAGCTATTGGCATTCTGGCGGTAGACAACCTCCGCAGCAAGCGTTCACTTGTACACAGCGACCTAACCCTGTTGATGGGCATCGCGCCGGTTATCGGCATCAGCATTCGCAATGCCGATCTGCAAAATGCCCGCCGCAAACAATTTCACTCCATTCTACAGACATTGGCCAAGTCTATCGATGCCCGTGATCCCATGACTGCAGGTCACTCGGAAAAGGTCACCGATTATGCCCTGGGCATCTGCCAGGAACTTCAAAAGTCCAAAGAGTTTTGTGAGATGATTCGCGTGGCTTCCTTGCTGCATGATTACGGCAAGATTGCGGTCCCCGATGCCATCCTTAAAAAACCAGGGCGCCTCTCAATCGATGAGTATCAGATCGTCAAGACCCATTCGCAGAAAACCCGGGAGATACTTGACCAGATCAATTTCGAAGGGATTTACTGTTGCGTTCCGGAAGTCGCTGCCGCTCACCACGAAAAACTCGACGGCTCAGGCTATCCAAACGGCCTTAAAGGAGACCAAATTCCCTTAGGGGCAAAAATAATTGCCGTCGCCGACTTTTTTGAAGCCATTACAGCTAAACGCCATTACCGCGAACCGATGCCCCTTAAAGTCGCCTTTCAGGTTCTGCGAGAAGAGAGTGGCTCTCATTTTGAGGAAGAAATCATTGAAGCCCTGATTCGCCACTTTGAAAAGAACCATGCGCAGGGCTTTAAGGAGAGATGGAAAGATCTTGAAATACCCGAGCGCAAAAGCCTGCGTGTTCCCTGCAAAGCACCGGTTTCTTATATGATGGATGGCACTCTCGTTGCTGGCCAGAGCACTGACATCAGTGCTAGAGGGATTTTTGTCGCTACTGAGCGGAACGTAAACGAGGGCGAAAAAATTCAAATCTTGTTCACACTGCCCAACATTAATTCCGAAATGTATGAGACCTGTGGTCGCGTAGCCTGGGTTAACAACAAGGCCATGCCGCGAAAACGTGGCATGCCAATGGGGTTCGGAGTAGAGTTTCTTAACCTCAATAAAAAGGCCGTAGACGCCGTGCTCAGTTATGTCATTGCCAACCATCTTCCGACTTTGGCCAACCAACCTTGCTGAACCCGACATGTGTCACCTACAAAAAATGATGTATTCTCAAAAACATTATTGACCGGCTAAGCAAAAACTTGATCACCAAAGCCTGGTGTTTTTTCAGGGGAGAAGGCATATATCTAGCGTGTCGAGGTCCTGAAAAAACCCAGTAACGCTGCAGGGCGAACTTTTTGCGCCACCATCAAAAAAGGCGTACAAACAAATGTTTGTACGCCTTTTAACGTTGTTTTTCGCGGGCATCAATTAATGGGCTTGATTCCTCTGGCACTTATCAAAGGGGTATATGTGAAACGCCTGGGATCGGCAAAAAACTTTTCAAACTCTTCGACAAATTCATTAAATCCACCGGCATATTCAGCAAAAGAGTAATTAGAGTTTTTTGCGGCCACCTGCACTTTTTGATTCCAATTATAGGAATCGACTTCGTTAAGTTGACCGGTGATCAAATGATGGGCTGACAGATCAACCTCAATGTCCCGAAAATTAAGATCATACAAAAACGAGTAGAGTTTTCTGCCCATATAGGGATCGAAATCAGCCTCGAGTTCAAGTTTTTTTGTGATGTTGGTGATAGCCTTTTCAAGGCGCACTGGAATGCCCGCATGGGTCAGGCAATTATAATCAAGATCAATAAGGCAGAGGATGCCCCCCGGTTTTAGAACACGACTGAGATTCTGAACAATCTCAAAGGCCTTTTCTCGATGGTACTCCAGAACAAAACGTACCCAGATAAAGTCGAAAGGCCCCAGCTCATCAAGGGGTTCATAAAAGTTTCGACAGCAGTAGGAAAGGCCCGGTGCCTTGTATGTATTTTGAGCATGGGCGATACGTTCTGGGGACCCGTCAACTCCTACGGCCTGGCCAAAGGGTTGACAAAGCTCATTGAGCATAGAGGTTGTTTTACCGCTGCCACAACCAATATCCGCCACACGCATACCCGGCATCAACCCGGCCCAACCAGCCTGCTTTTCAACCGCCTCGCGACCGGTCTTCATATCGAGGCGTAAAGCCTCATCAGCATGTTCCATTATATAGCTGGCCTGGACGGTCATTGCATTCCTCTCGATAGAATGATTCTATTTATACAAACAAGACTGGTCCTATAACACATAAAATAATTTAATTCAACGAACCCCTGTATTGGTTGCCTTCACCACAAAACCAAACTTGTTACACAGTGTTAATACTGTATTGTTTGACTTGATTCGCCGTTCTTGTATAAAGATGGCAGTGGAACTATGGCAAATTTTATCGTGACTGCTCTATTAATGCGGTGATAGAGGTGTTGGGCAACATCTGGAGGGACCATGAACAGAAAAACAAGAGTGCTCTATTCGTCATTATTTTGCTGCCTTGCATTGGCAGTGTTTGCTTGCCTGGGTGCCTCTCAAAGCCATGCTTCCGGCTTCGGCATTTTCACCCAGGGGGCCGATGCCCTCGGCCAGGCCAACGCCACCGTGGCCCACAGCGATGGGCCGTCAGCGGTCTATTTCAATCCTGCCCTTCTTTCTTCATTGGCTGGCACCCAGATCGAACTCGGCACAACGGCAGTACTACCTTCCCGCAAATTCAAAAGCGACGACCCGACCAAACCGAATGAAGAAAACGAGGATACCGCTTATTTCCCCAGCACTTTTTACTTGACCCACAAGTTTAATAACCAGTGGAGCGCTGGCCTGGCCGTGTTCAATCCCTTCGGCCTTGGTACTGTATGGGACAGCGACTGGGAAGGCAATACCATTGCCACCAAATCCCGAATCACCAGCTTCAACATCAATCCGACCATTGCCTGCCAAATCACTCCCAAACTTTCCATCGGTGCCGGACTAGACATTCTTCTGCTTGATGCCAAGCTTATGGCCAAATACATTCTAGCACCTACTATCGAACAAAAGTTTACCGGGGACGGAGAAGGTATCGGTTTCAATATAGGCCTGCAACTACAGATCAGCGACGCTCTTTCCTTTGGTGCAGCCTACCGTAGCGAAATAGAAGTCGATGTCGATGGCAAGGCCGAATTCAGTCAGGCAATACCCGACATGCGGGGTAAAACCACCCTCACCTTACCTCAGCAACTCACGGCTGGGCTGGCCTATCGCTTTACACCGGCATGGATAGTAGAAGCTGGAGTACGCTGGGAGGACTGGTCGTCCTTCGACGAACTGGCCATCGACTTTGGCACCTCAAGCATGATCTACCCCCGCGATTGGGATGACACCTGGGCCTTTAACATCGGCACCAAATACCGGCTCAACGACCGAGTCGCACTCATGGCCGGTTATCTTTATGGCGACAACCCGGTCCCCGACAGCACCTTTGAGCCAGCCATCCCCGACTCGGACACTCACCTGTTTACCATCGGCAGCGAACTGACCTTCGACCAATTCAAGGTGGCTCTGGCGTATGGCTTTCAATTGCAGGAAGATCGCGATAAGAAAACCAACGAATATACGGTACTTGATGGAACGGTTGCCAACGGCAGCTACGAAAACTACATTCACTTGGCAGCCGTTAGCCTGAGCTACGCGTTCTAAGCACCGCTTCCAACGTTGAGACAAACAAAAACCCGGCCAAAGACTCTGTCTCGCCGGGTTTTTTTGTTAATGCTATCGCTACTAAATCGCCACCAATGACTGCAGTGCCGAAATTATATCCGGAACATCCTGGTCTGCGACAGTACGGGGATCGAGGAGAAAATCTCCCTGGGAAATTCGACCGATGATCGGCAGAACTCTGGTCCGTAATCTCTGCTCTAACTGCTGGGCAGAGAGCCCATCGACAGAGACAGAAATAAGGGTTGTCGGAAGTTCCAGCAAAGGAAAGGTACCGCCACCTACCTGGGAAAAACCTTTCAAGGTTTTAAGGGACACGCTGGCCGGAAGCGTTCGCCGCAAGCGCCGCACCATGGCTTTGGCACGGGACGCCAATTCTTCAGCGGATAAGGTCATCATACGCAAGGAAGGAATTTGCTGCAGCGCCTGTTGTTCGTCCCGATACAGACGCAGAGTCCCTTCCAGGGCTGCGAGAGTCACCTTATCGAGGCGCAGCGCCCGCAACAGGGGGTGTTTTTTCATCGGCTCAAGGAAGGTTCGCTTGCCGACAATAATGCCGGCTTGAGGACCGCCCAAAAGCTTGTCACCACTAAAGGTAACCAGATCCGCCCCCGCTTCGAGATATTCACCAACCGTCGCTTCGCCTTGCAGTCCGTAGGCCGAAAGGTTAACCAGGGTCCCACTTCCCGCATCTACCATGACCGGCAAAGACGCTTCGCGGCCGACACTGACCATCTCTTCGGTGGAAACCTCAGAGGTAAAACCGACCACCGCGAAATTGCTGGTATGCACCTTGAGCAGCAGAGCTGTTTCATCAGAAATAGCCGCGCGGTAGTCCCGGGGATGGGTCCGGTTGGTAGCGCCGACTTCCCGCAGGATGGCACCACTCTGCTCCATAACCTCGGGGATGCGAAAGGATCCACCGATTTCAACCAATTCACCGCGGGAAACAATTACCTCTTTACCGCGAGCGAGGGCCGAAAGGGCCAGCATCACCGCAGCGGCGTTGTTGTTGACCACGACCGCGCACTCGGCTCCGGTCAGTCTACAGAGAAGTTCCTCCACATGGACCGCGCGCTTACCCCGTGCTCCGGTTTCCAAGTTGAATTCCAGCGTGCTGTACCCAAAGGCGGCTTCGAACATCGTCTCCCGCAGAGACGGAGGCAACGCAGCCCGACCCAAGTTGGTGTGCAGAACCACCCCGGTACCATTAATCACCCGCCGTAGACCGGGAGTGTTCAATTTTTCTATGGCCACCCCCACTCGTTGAACAATGGATTCTTCTTCGAGAATTTCCTTGGTTGCTTTTTCGCCAAGGATCTCGGCACGTACCTGGTCGAGAGCTTCCCGTATCGCCTGAACAATCATCCATCGAGAATAATCTTCAACAAACACCTTGATGGCCGGCCACTCCAGAACCTTGTCTACTTTTGGAATATTCTTGAGCAAGAATGTTACCTTTCTCGGTTTAATTCGAAGGGACGGTGGCTAGATATATGACCGCAATCCAGAAGGACCGGCGATGCGGCACAAAGAGTTGTCTTCTGTGAACTATGTGGCCCCTGACTTCGGCACCACAAAGCCCAACATAGACGGCTCGCACCCAGTGCCATGCTCAGCCGATATACTCAGCCGCGATAGCGCGCCTCATTGTATAACCTCGTCATTTATTGTCAAGAAAGGAAAGAACCGACAAAGGGACAGGCTAACAGGCTTTGGGACGCCCTACCACACCGGGCAAACCTATTGATAAAATCGATAGAAACCCACCAAACTATTAATAATTACAATTAGACATAAATAGTTGGATTTGTTAGTTTCCCCCTCGAATACTTCTTTTTTTATCGGAGGAACACATGAAAAAGTTATCGATTATCAGTCTGGCACTGATTGTTTCTGTTCTACTTGCCTGTTCACCGGCCTTTTCAGACAGTTTGGCACCTTTCAAAAGCGAAAAAGGGCTACTGAAGATTTCAGGAGGAACAGCCCATATTCCCGTCATGAAAGAAGCCGCACAACAAATCATGATGGCGAATCCCGAAATTCAGATCAGCATCGCAGGTGGCGGCTCAGGCGTCGGTATCAAGCAAGTGGGCGAAGGCCTGGTCGACATCGGCAACAGCGGCCGCAAAGCCACCGATGAAGAAATCGGGCGCCACCAGCTCAAACTGTATCAATGGGCCATCGACGGCGTAGCCCCGGTGGTGAATCCGCAGAACAAGGTAAAAGAACTGAGCCAAAGCCAGTTGATGGATATTTTCTCCGGCAAGCTCAACAACTGGAAGCAACTGGGCGGCGCAGATCGCAACATCAATATCTATACCCGCGATGAAGCCAGCGGCACCCGCGCCGTGTTCTGGAAAAAAGGTCTGAAAAAAGGGCCGATCAGCTCCGGTGCCCATGTGGTCGTTTCCAACGGTGCGATGAAGTCGGCCATTGCTCAAGATCCCTATGGTATTGGCTATGTATCTGTAGGCCATATCGATGAGATGGTGGCTCCCGTTGCCCTGGACGGTGTGGTGCCGACCATTCAAACCGTTCAGGACGGAACCTATAAAGTCGCCCGCGGTCTGTACAGCAACACCAAGGGTGAGCCGACCGGCCTGACCAAAAAATTCATCGACTTTCTCTATACGGATGAAGGCAAAAAGATCATTGAAAAGCGCGGATTCATCCCCGCCCAATGAAAAGATATAGAGAGCTGATTGCGGAGAGGGCCTTTCTCCTCTCCGCACTAACTAGCTCTGCAATCACCGTAGCCATTCTTGCATTCATGGTGTTTATGGGCCTTCCCCTGCTGAAACAGGGGGGGCTCTACCAGCTTCTGTTTAAACCATGGGCGCCCTTCCAAGGATCATTCGGCATCTACCCGATGATCATCGGTACCGGTGCCATCTCCCTGCTGAGCCTGTTGTTTGCCTTCCCGCTAAGCCTCGGCTGTTCCTTTCTGATCGGCTCCATCGCTCCGCAATCTGTCAGCAAATGGTTCCGGCGTCTAATCGAACTAATGACAGGCATCCCTACGGTCATCTACGGCTTTGTGGGAGTATTTCTCCTAGTCCCCATCGTCCGCGAGCTATTTGGCAGCGGCTCGGGCCTATGTATTTTGACCGCGGCCCTGGTGCTCGGCATCATGATTACCCCCACCATGACCCTGTTTTTCTGCGATAGCTTTGACCGGATTCCCAAAGCCTATCTGGATGCCGCCGATGCCTTAGGCGCAAGTCCCGTACAAAAGCTGCTTTATGTTATTCTACCGGCTGCCAAACACGGCATGATTAACGGGGTCATCCTTTCACTGGGGCGGGCCGTGGGCGATACCCTCATCGCCCTGATGCTGGCGGGCAATTCAGTACGGGTGGCTGAATCGGTTTTGGAGCCAGCCCGAACCCTCACCGCCCACATCGCCCTGGTCATCGCGGCGGATTACGAGAGTCCCGAGTTTCGGTCGATTTTCGCCTGCGGAGTGGTACTCTACCTGTTCACCATGGCAGTGACTTTTCTAGTTCGCTACCTGACCTTCAGCAAGGACCAAACGGTTTGAGATACCGCAGCCTCGAGCGCCTGACTATCATATTTTCCTGGCTAACCGGCCTATTGCTGCTAAGTGCGGTCTGCCTGCTACTCGGCTACCTGTTTATCAAGGGCTATCAGTCCGTCAACCTCACCCTGGTTTTCGGCGATGCATCCCCCCTGCGGGCCATCCTTCTGCAAGAACGAGTATTTAACGGCCTCTTCCCGGCCATTGTCGGCACCCTGGTTCTAGTGCTGCTATCCGTATTTTGGGCCATCCCCATCGGCATGGCTACGGGCATCTATCTGGCCGAATATGCCAACCCCCGAACCAAACGCGTGTTGGATGCATTTTTTGACGTTTTATCCGGCATCCCCTCCATCGTGATCGGGCTGTTCGGGTTTGCCTTTGCCGTGTTTCTGCACAAACACTATTCCGACCGCATCGGCCCCTGTCTACTCATATCGAGTATCGCCCTCTCCTTTTTGGTCCTGCCCTATATCATTCGCACGACCCAGGCGTCCCTCGAAGGCATCCCACGGGAAACCCGCCTGACCGCCCTGGCACTGGGAGCCACAAAATTTCAAAACATTTTCCTGGTCCTGATCCCCCGTTCTCTGACAGGCATCATGAGCGGGATCATCCTCGCCATCGGCCGCTGCGCCGAAGATACCGCCGTCATCATGCTCACCGGCGCCGTCGCTTCTACCGGTCTGCCTCGGTCAATTTTTGCCCAGTACGAAGCCCTACCCTTTTATATCTATTACATTTCGTCCCAATACGCCGATCGTGCCGAACTGATGCAGGGATACGGCGCCTCGATTATTCTCATCCTGCTGTGTGCTGCGCTGTTTTCAGTAGCCTACGGCATTCGTAAGGGCCTGACCCACTTCGCCCTTTACAGACCATGAGCCTGCTATGACTCCAGATATTAAGATACGCGTTGCCAACTTGAATTTCTCCTACCGGGACCGGACCATTCTGCAAGACGTCAGCGTCGAGTTCCCCGAGAAGACGATTACCGCCCTCACCGGATCGTCCGGGGCCGGCAAATCCACCTTTCTCATGACCCTCAATCGCCTGTGGGAAAACATCTCAAACGCTCAAATGAAGGGCTCAGTAGAAATTAAACTTCAGAACCAATTTCGAGACATCTACGCCCCCGATCTGGCCGTGACCGAATTGCGTAAAATGGTGGCCATGGTTTTTCAGGTGCCCAACCCGCTGCCCATGAGCATTCGCAAAAACGTTGCTTTTCCTCTCAAACTCAGCGGCGAAAGAAGTCGGGGATTGGTGGACGAAAAGATAGAGCAGGCCCTTAAAATGGCCAACTTGTGGGATGAAGTAAAAGACCGCCTCAACGAGGATGCGCGTAACCTCTCCGGGGGACAGCAGCAACGACTCTGCATCGCACGCGCCCTGGTGCTGGAACCCGAAGTGTTGCTTCTGGATGAACCCACCTCATCGCTGGATCAGGCCTCTACTGCGGTTATCGAAGACCTGCTACTCAAACTAAAAGATCGCCTTACCATCCTGATTGTTTCCCATCATCCAGAGCAGGTAACACGAATCGCGGACAAGGTTGTAGAGTTTGGCGATAGGGGCGTTGTTTCTGCAGCCTGAATACTATCGGATCGAAAAACAAGAAAGGCCCCTCCTGAAAAAATGGGGACCTTGTGATATCTTGGGTGTAGTGTTTTATCGGAAATACTGTGAGAATCCCCCTTCACTCTGTCACCAGGCATTAGTCAACATCAGACCTGCCCCCTTGTAAGAATCCCAACCAATAAAGAAACAGACAAGGTTCCTCGCAGTCCCCCCGATGGTTAACTTGGTCCGACCCAACTCCCCCTTTTCTGTAAGGTACTGTAATAACGCACACGGCAACAAACCAATACAGAGTTGTTTAATTTCACCAAACTAAC
>JAIOSZ010000330.1 GCA_021107335.1 Desulfuromonadaceae bacterium
CGCTGAGTTGTTCTCTTTTTAGCCATATGTACTCATAAAAACAGGGGGATGAAAACATCCCCCTGGAATGAAAACCGTTATCCGGCAAGTCTTCTCAGGCCGCCTTACCGTTCAAACCTTTGAGGATTTGCCAGCCCTTCAGAAGATCGAGAGCCCGCAGTAACTGATAGTCCTGCCGAGTTTTTGAGTCGAGGGTAAATTTAAGCGGCTTAGGTTCCTGGGCAGGGACGCCACTATCCGACCCTGGAGAGTTAATGTGATTTATCAGGTCTTTCTCTCTAAGGGCGCTAAACTCATCGACTTCTTTTATCTCCACAGGTTTAACCAAAATGTCCGGCATGATGCCTTTTGCCTGAATAGAGGTTCCGTTGGGAGTGAAATATCGAGCGGTAGTCAAGCGCAGGCCGGTATCATCATTCATGGGGATAATGGTCTGCACGGACCCCTTGCCGAAGCTCTGAGTGCCGAGAATTACCGCCCGTGCATTATCCTGCAGAGCGCCGGCAACAATTTCAGACGCACTGGCACTGCCGCCGTTGATCAGGATCACAATGGGGTAGTCCGGTTCGGTGCCGGGACCATGAGCAGAAAAACGCATCTGACTCCCCTCTTCCCGACCTTCGGTATATACGATCAAGCCGTGTGCCAAAAAGGTGTCGGACACCTTGACCGCCTGATCGAGCAATCCGCCAGGGTTGTTACGCAAATCGAGGACCAGGCCATCGAGGTCCCCTTTATTTTGGACTTTGAGATCCGCAAGGGCTTTACTCAAATCGTCCTGAGTGCGCTCCTGAAATTGGGCGATCCGGACATAACCGAATTTATCCTCAAGGGTGCGTGCCTTAACACTTTTGACTTTGATGATCTCCCGCACAATCTCAAATTCCGTCGGCTTGGTGAAGGACTCGCGCATCACGGAAATTTTAATCTTGGTTCCCTTGCGGCCACGCATCAGTTTGACAGCCTCCATGATGGACATGTCCTTGGTGAAACGACCCTCGATCTTGACGATCATGTCACCGGCCTGCAGTCCAACGCGATCGGCAGGAGTACCCTCGATGGGCGAAACGACGGTTAAAATACCGTCACGAATGGTAATTTCTATCCCCAAACCGCCGAATTCGCCACTGGTATCGACCTTAAGCTCTTTATATACATCGGGGGGCATGAAAGATGAGTGCGGGTCGAGAGAGGCCAACATGCCGTTCACCGCACCATAAACTAACTCTTTCATATCAACCTCTTCGACATAACTGCGGCGAATGATCGATAGGACATCGGTAAAGAGTTGCAGCTCCTGATAGTTGTCTACTTCTTTGGTGGTCGCAGCGCTATCTGCGCGACTGGTAGCCAACCAACCGCACAACACCAGCATCAACATCAAAGCCAAAGCTGTCGGGCGCTTGCTGTTTCGCATTGAGAGAACTCCTGTAAGACGGTTAAGTGCGTGGTTTGAGCCAGTCCAAAGGGTCAAGGGGGGTACCGTGATGCCTGATTTCAAAGTAGATGCTATCGGCGTCTTCATAGCCAGGATAGCCTAGCGTATCACCGGAGGTAACGGTATCGCCCACGCTTTTCTGCAGGCTGCTGGCCTGAGCATAGAGGGTGTAGTAATTGTCACCGTGATCAACAATGATCATATTGCCATAGCCGCGAAATGTATTGGCGTAGATAACAGTACCACCCCATATAGCCTGAATGGACGGATTTCCGGACACCGTTATTTCGACACCCTGGCTGTCGTACAGGGTACCGAGCCCCGCTAAACGCCCAGTACCGAAGGGCACCTTGATGCGACCTTCCAGCGGCCAAACCAAGCGGCCCTTTTGTCGGGCAAATTCGCCGAATGTCTGATTATACTTGCTGGCAGGTGCGGATTCAAGGCCTTTGACCAGGGACGCAAGACGCGCACTCTTCTCTTTAAGAGTCGTCAATTCCCCGCTGATAGCACCTTGCCTTCGCTGCAACTTAGCCAGCAAACGCTTCTTCAGTCGACGCCCGTTGCGAAGGGTATAGCGACTAATTTTGAGCTGCTCAATTTGCTGGTGACGTTGCCCACGCAGGGCCTCCAAGGAGGTGAGTTCCTGTGCAAGGGCAGCCTGATCGTGGCGAAAGGAGGCCAACAGGCTTCGGTCGTGTAGCACCACCCGTTTAAAAAGATGATAATCTGCCGCCATGGCAGCGGGTGACTGGTTGGCAAACAAGATACGTAGCAAACGCATCTGGCCACCCCGGTAGATAGCGCCAAGCCGCCGCGCCACCAGCTTCCGGCGCTGCCGACTTTGGGCCTGCAGGTTGACAAGCGCCTTTTCCCTGCTGATTATGTCTGCCTTAAGAGACTTGAGCTTGCTTGCGTGTTGCACCTCCCGGGAGCGCAACCGGGTCAGTTGAGTCTGAACCCTCTTCAAATCCTTCTGCAGGGAGCCCTTCTCCTTCTGCCCCTGTTCTAGGCTGGCAGCAAGCTGATCAATGCGCTGCCGAATCTGTTCCAACTCCTGACGGTTGCCTGCAAGGCTTTCTGCGCAAAGAACACCGGAAGAGGACAGGATTGAAAGAAGCACCAGTAGCAATATGGATGGCAATTGAAAAAGGGACATTACAGCCATTTCTAGATTCGAACAAATTTACGCAAAGACAAAATACTACCGATGAGTCCTAATATAATGCCGGTGGCAATGAGCAACAGCTGCTGGTGCCAAGCAAGAAAAACCACCTGCCCACCACCAGAAACCAACAAGAGGGAAGCCAGCCCCCGCTGTAGAAAGATCTGAAACAAGGCGAAGGAACCCCCAAGAGCAATCAACGCACCCATCGCACCGTGCAATGCGCCTTCGAGTAAAAAAGGGGTCTTGATAAATAAAGAGGTTGCACCGACCAAAGACATAATCTCTAATTCATCGCGGCGAGCATAAAGGGTCAGTTTAATGGTATTGCCAACAATGAAAAGAGCGGCAAAAAGAAGGAAGACCCCGAGTACGCCACCACCGATGCGGAGCATGTCGAGAAAAGACTCAAACCGCTCCAACCAATCCTGGCCGTAGCTAAACTCGGAAAAATCGGGGTTTTGTTTAAGCCGTGCAACCACCGCTTCGGCCGCCTTGCGGCTACGATGCTCTGCCTTAAAGGAAATTTCCAGGGAAGCGGGCAGAATTTCAGCATCGAACCCTTCCAAAAGATCGGAATCAGGGCCTAGGCGTGTACTGAATCGGCGCATGGCCTCCTCACTATCAACATAAGTAACCCGTGCCACCTCCGGCATATCCTCAATAAGTTTTCGCCACTCTTTGAGTCGCGTTGGTTGGGGTGCATTATCCAGATAAGCAACGACCTGAATATCTTCACTCCAATGGGAAGCCAACAATTGGACATTGACCACAATTAAGGCAAAAAAAGTGAGAATCGTCAATGCCACAGCCACGGTACCTATAGCGGCGCTGCAAAGCACAGGGCTCTGCCGGATATTTCGTAAAACTCGGCGGCATAAATAGACTGTTTGATCCAACATTGCCCCCCTCCTCTTCCATTCGAATAACGACCTGCAACTTCCACAGCGCTGAGATTATACTACCGCACCCAACCAGCCCCTCAAGGGGTAAAATCTTCCACCAGTTTCCCCTGATCCAAAGCTATCACACGACGTGGAAATCTGCGGATCATTTCGCGATTGTGGGTAGCCAATAAGACGGTCGTGCCACGGGCGTTGGCGCCCTTGAAAAGATCAAAAATATCGAGGGTCACGTCAATATCCAAATTACCGGTCGGTTCATCCGCCAGCAGTATGAGGGGATCAATGACCAAGGCTCGTGCTATGGCAACCCGCTGCTGTTCACCACCGGAAAGTTGTAGCGGGTATTTATGAAGCTTGCCATGCAAGCCCACGTGCTTCAGGGTTTGATAGACCTTGTTGCTGATTTCGTAACGCTTCTTGCCCTGAATTTCCAAAGGAAAGGCGACATTTTCGAACAGGGTACGGTTCTCAAGCAATTTGAAATCCTGAAACACAATTCCGGTACGACGGCGCAGATAAGGAATGTGCCTGGATCCCATGCGAGTGATGTTTTGACCGTTGACCAGGATCTGACCCCGATTCGGTTTCTCGGCACAATAGAGCAGCTTGAGCAGTGTCGACTTGCCAGCTCCTGACGGCCCGGTAATGTAGACAAAATCCCCCTTGGGGATCTTTAAATTAAGATTATGTAGCGCTGAAGAAGAGTCTTTTTGATAAGATTTACAGACATTGTAAAGCTGAATCATAACCGATCACCTTCTTAATAAAAAACCGTCTACAACAACAGATGTTTACAGGGATAGAAGATCTTCTGTAGCAAGCGATACGAGCAAGAAGACGGCACCATCCGTTGCAATGATGTACCACGTTATCTTGTAGCAGGTAAAGGGAATCAACAAGATTTTCTTGGCTATTTTAATGTTCAAAACATCACAGGGTTTAGGGATGAAAATAAAATAAAAAAGGCAACCCTTTTGATAAGGATTGCCTTTTTTAATTTTATGGCGGGGCTGACGGGACTCGAACCCGCGACCTCCGGCGTGACAGGCCGATGTTGTAACCGACTCTACTACAGC
>JAIOSZ010000290.1 GCA_021107335.1 Desulfuromonadaceae bacterium
CTCGGCATCGGTATTAAGCACTTCGATGGTGCTACCGGCCAGCGAGGTCAGTATGTCGCCAGGTCGAATGGCGCTACCCGAAGGTAGATTCTCCACCGCTGGAATGATGCCGGTCAGGTTGATCGGCAATTTCAGCAGTGCGGCGGCCAGCATCGTACCGAGTACGGTCGCGCCGCCGGCCATGTCCATCTTCATCTGGCCCATGTTTTCGCCGGGTTTCAGGGAGATGCCGCCTGAGTCGAAGACCACGCCCTTGCCGACCAGGGCAACGGGGCGTTCCTCGCCAGCGCCTTGGTAGTGCAACACGATCAGGCGTGGCTCCCGAATGCTGCCTTGAGCCACGCCGAGCAGGGCACCGAAGCCCTCCTGCTCGAGAGCTGGCTGGTCCAGTACCGTGCATTGCAGGCCGACCTCTGCCGCGATGGCCTGCGCTTGCTCGGCCAGAAAGACGGGTGACTTAACATTACCCGGCTCGTTGACCAGATCCCGGGCCAGCAGCACGCCGCGGCATAGTTTCTCGGCTCTCTGGACCGCTGCGTTGATAACCGGTAGGTTGCCTTTGCGGTCCGTCACTACATTCAACTGCTTTAGTGCAGGGGGTCGCTTCGGATCGGCACTGAGGTAGCGTTCAAAGCGGTAGTCGGCCAGGAGCAGGCCCTCGATCCAGGCACTGGCCATGGCCTCGGGTGGCAGGCCGTGCAGGGGGCTGTCCGCCGGGGTCCAGGTCAAATCCGTCAGTCGCCGCTGCCGCAGTTGATCGACTGCCGTGGCTCCCGCTTTGCGCAGGGTTTCCAGGGTGATGTCCTTTTCCTTGCCGAGGCCGATGAGTAGAATGCGCTCGGCTACCAGCTGGCGACTGCCGTGCAGCAGCAGGGTTTGTTGGGCGTTGCCGGAAAATTCCTGAGCTGTGACTGCGCGAGTAAGGGCTCCATCGAGGGCCTTGTCGATCTTTTCCAATAGCGGCGTGGTCAACTGATTCGCCACAACCCCTATCAGTAGACAAGGGGTGGCCTGTTTCAGAGTGGCGCCGTGAGTGACGTTAATGTCCATGGAGCGATTCCTTCCTGCGTGAGAAAAGTGGGCGACGGACGGTTTGCTGGACCTATTGTAGCTTCTTCCTGGGCCTGTTTCAATGTTTTAGCCACGGATAATTATTTGCCAGAATCTGTGTAATAATGCTATTTTGGCGCAGGTTGAATCGGTTTCAAAAGACTAGGAGCGTAGCATGGAAGCAGCCTGTATGGAGATCACCATACTTGGATCGGGCACCAGCACCGGGGTGCCGATGCTCGGCTGTTCCTGCGACGTCTGTCGTTCAACCGATCCCCACAACTGCCGCACTCGCTGCAGTGCTCTGATCAGCTATCGCGGTCAGCAAATCGTCATTGATACCGGCACCGACTTTCGCCAGCAGGCCCTGCGTGCGGGCATCGGCCAGATCGATGCGGTGCTCTACACCCATGCTCACGCCGACCATGTGCACGGCATTGATGATCTGCGTGCTTTCAATATGGCCTCCGGCGGCGCCGCCATCCCCATCTACGGCCTGCCGTCGACCATGGATTTGATTCGGCGTAATTTCCGTTATATTTTTGGTGACGAAGTGGCATCCAAGTTTCGACCGCGGCTGGTTCCCTGGGACCTGGGAGGCAACTTCTCTCTCTGCGGTCTGCCCGTCGAGCCTCTACTGTTGCAGCATGGCCCCGGCAGTTCCTGTGGCTATCGCATCGGGTCCTTTGCCTATGTGACCGATTGCAACGGTATTTCCGAATCGACCATGGACAGTCTGCAGCAACTCGAACTGTTGGTTATCGACGGCCTGCGTTTTCGTTCCCACCCCACCCACTTCAGTATCGATGAAGCCATTGCCGTGTCCGCTCGGCTCGGTGCCAGGCGCACCGTTTTAACCCATATCTGTCATGAAGTCGAACATCAGCGAGATACCGCTAAGCTGCCCAGCGGGGTAGAGTTCGCCTACGACGGTCAGCGTTTCACGCTGCCTTTGCCGCCCAACCATTCACTGCAAGAATAGGTGCCGCTTATTTGTTTGATTTCTTTCTGGAGGTGACAGGACATGGAACATCCGCCCCTGCATGCCATCCGCAATATTGGCATCATTTCTCATATCGATGCCGGCAAGACCACTGTCTCCGAACGGGTGCTCTACTATACTGGCAAGAGCCACAAAATGGGCGAGGTGCATGACGGGGCGGCGGTCATGGACTGGATGGAGCAGGAGCAGGAGCGGGGGATCACCATAACCGCCACTACCACCAGCTGCCGCTGGCGGGATTACTGGATCAATCTTATCGACACCCCCGGTCATATCGATTTCACCATCGAAGTCGAACGCTCTCTGCGGGTGCTCGACGGCGCCGTGACCGTCTTTAGTGCGGTGGAAGGGGTGCAATCGCAGAGCGAGTCGGTCTGGCATCAGGCCGATCGCTATCATGTGCCGCGCCTGTGTCTGATCAACAAGATGGATCGCATCGGCGCCGATTACCGCCGGGTGCTGGAGCAGATTGCCCAGCGCTTCGATGCACGGCCCGTATTGCTGCAGCTACCCCTGGGGGAAGAGAGCGGTTTTGCCGGAGTCATCGATCTGATCGCCGAGCGATGCCTGCTCTTCAGTGAGGACGATCAGGGGGCGACGGTGACTGCCGAGGCGGTGCCTGTTGGGCGTCTCGACGAAATGCGCCAGGCCCGCGAGGTTCTTGTCGAGACCGCCGCTGATTTCGACGACCAGATCCTTAACGATTTTCTCGAAGGCCGCAGCATCGTGGCCGCTCGCCTGCAGGCTGCGCTGCGGCGCGGGGTGCTGGAATGCCAGCTGTTTCCGGTATTGCTCGGTTCGGCCTTGCGCAACAAGGGTATTCAGCCGCTGCTTGATGCCGTAGGCACCTTTCTTCCTTCGCCGCTGGACGCGCCACCGGTGCGAGCTTTGGTCGAAGGGGACGGTCTGCAGGAGCGGTTTTTGTGTTGCGACCCCGAGGGACCACTCTGCGTGCTGGCGTTCAAGGTGCTCTCCGATGCCGGGCGCAAGCTGACCTATCTGCGAGTCTACTCCGGTACGGTGCATGCCGGCGACGAACTGTTCAACGGTGTGCGCGGGCAGAAAGAAAAGCTCTCCCGCTTGTTTCGCATGCACGCGCATAAGCGGGAGCGGATCGAAGAGGCTCGAGCCGGTGATATTGCCTGCGCAGTTGGCCTCAAAGAAGTCCTGACCGGTGATACGCTGAGCGCCGAACAGGAGCCGTTGCTGCTGGAAGGCTTGGCTGTCCCCGAGCCCGTCGTCTCGCTGGCGGTGGAACCGAAGCGCATCGACGACCGGGAGAAATTGTTGCCGGCGTTGGAGAAGCTGCAGTGGGAAGATCCGACCTTCCTGGTGCGCGAGGATGCGGGGACCGGTCAGCTGATTCTTGCTGGCATGGGCCAGTTGCACCTGGATATTTTGACTCAGCGGCTGTCCCGAGAATTTGGTGTCGAGGTGATCACCGGTCGGCCCCAGGTGGTTTATCGGGAGACCCTGCGCCAGCTTGTGGAACATCGGGAGATCTTTCACCGTGAAGCCGAGGGCAAGCTGCAGTGCGGCGACATCTTGCTGCGTCTGAAGCCTTTGCCGCGGGGCGAAGGTCTGTTTGTGATTCTGCCACCAGAAGCAGAGACTGAGTTGCCTCTGGAATGGCGCCCCGCTCTGTTGGCCAGTCTCGAGCAGGGCTGCGCCGCCGGGGTTCAGGCTGGCTATCCCCTGACCGACCTACAGGTTACGGTGGTCGAGTTGCCTTACGAGGCAGGTGTCACCACCGAAGCCGGTTTGTTGGCCGCCGCCCAGCGGGGTCTGGCCGTGGCTACCCGGCAGGGTCGACCGACCCTGCTCGAGCCGATCATGGCCCTGGAGCTGATGGTGCCAAGGGAAAGCGCCGGCAAGGTGCTTGGCACCCTGCAGCAGAAGCGCGGTCGCATCGGCGGCATGGAAAGCCGTGGGGAGATGGAAATCATTCAGGCTCAGGTGCCGCTGACAGAGATGTTCGATTATATGACCGAATTACGCAGCGCCACCAAGGGACGCGGCACCTTCAGTATGGAATTTTCCCAGTACGACCAAGCGCCGGCCGAGGTATTGCTGAAATTCAGTATGAAGTAGTACCCTGTAACTCATAAAATGTCGTGATATTGCGCAGGAGTTTGGTGGGTCAACAAGGCATGATCAATGCTGCCTAACCGGTGCTAATCAGCGTTGGTCGTAACGCAGTTGACACGACAAAGAA
>JAIOSZ010000111.1 GCA_021107335.1 Desulfuromonadaceae bacterium
GGATGAGGTAAAGGTCGAGATAGTCCGACTGCAAATCGGTAAGGGTCTTTTCCAGAGCCGGTTGCACATCCTCCGGCGCATGGCAATCGTTCCACAGTTTAGAGGTGATCCACAACTGATCACGGCTGACTATGCCCTCCTTGAAGACCTCGTCTAAAGCCTGGCCGATCTCCGCCTCATTGCCATAGATAGGGGCGCAATCGATATGTCGATAGCCAAGGCGCACGGCTTCTTTGACCGCTCGGTATACATCGCCAGGGGCAGACTTCCAGGTTCCCAAACCCAGCATAGGCATTTGGTCGCCGTTTACAAATTTCAGCTTTTTCATCATTGTCCTCCTCCTTGCTGCTTCCATGGCAGATTAACAACCACTGGTGGCCGCGTATATTGTTCGAACCGGAACGATCCAGCCCATTAATTGTTACATTAAAGATGCATTCGCAAAAACTCATAGGATGGCTAAGCAAAAATTGCGTCCTACAAGGCTTGGTGTTTTTTCAGGGGCGAAGGCATACATCTAGTATGTCAAGGTCCTAAAAAAACAACCTAACGCTGTAGGTCGGACTTTTTGCGACGCCATCAGTAAAGACTACCCCCACTGAAAGGGCAGATCAACAATTAAGGACCATTGTCGCCCAGCTGAAGCGGCTCGACATGGTGAAATTATTGATTTTTTCTTCTTCAGCAGCTAGAGTCGAAAGATCATCCCATCACCTCCCCGTTCGCGAAAGGCGCAGCGATAATTATGTCCTTTGCCGATGCTATACCACTGCGCCTCCTGGCCTTTGGCGACAGCCTGGTGGCTGGCTTTGCCCTGTCACGTAAAGCAAGCTTCACAGTTCAGCTGGAAAAAGCCTTGTTCGCTGCTGGTTGTCCGGCCGAAGTCGTCAACGCCGGCATTCCGGGTGATACCAGCGCCGGTGGTCAAGCCCGCCTGCAACAAGCCCTTGCTATCGAACCGGATCTGGTATTGCTCGAATTCGGCGCCAACGACAACCTGCTCGGTCAGGCCCCGGCTAATCTGGAAGCCAACCTCGAAGCGATAATCCAAGGCTTTCGAGACAACGGCATTCCAGTGTTACTGACCGACATTAAGCCCCTGCGAGATCTGGGTGAAAGCTACCGGACGGAATTCTCCGAGGTCTTTTCCCGCCTGGCAGCCAAATACCAATTACCCTTCTACGACGACTTTCTTGCCGGCGTGGCCGGTAAACCGGAACTCAATAAAGCGGACGGCATTCATCCCAACCCCAAGGGAGTCAAAGAGATTGTCCTCCGCCTGGCACCACTGGTGATCGAGACTTTAAGAGGGCTGCCACAAGGCTGACCTTGACAGTAAAAAACAACGCGATATCGTTATCTTATCGACACTGAATATGACTACTTCAGACGCCGTCCAGGTGCTCTGAAGGGTCAAACACGGGAGGTAAGATCATGCGAAAAGCCATTGTTTTCTTGACCCTATTCTGCCTGGTTCTAGCGGGCTGCGCTCCGGTCATGGGACCGAAAGAAACCGGCGGCACGATCGTCGGGGCCGGCGCCGGGGCTCTGCTCGGATCGCAGATCGGTGGCGGTTCCGGCCAGCTGGTGGCTGTGGCCATCGGCACCTTGGCCGGGGCTTTGGCTGGCCAAGAAGTGGGCCGCTCCCTAGACCGGGCCGACCGCCTGGCCATGGAGCGCAACGCCCAGTATGCCCTTGAATACACCCGCACCAATCAGGCCACCGGCTGGCGCAATCCCGACAGCGGCAACTACGGCAATGTCAGGCCCGTGGAAACCTATCAGACCAGCGGCGGCCAGTATTGCCGTGAGTACCAGCAGACCGTGGTTGTTGGCGGCCAACAGCAACAGGCTTACGGTACCGCCTGCCGGCAACCGGACGGCAGTTGGAAAATCATCCGCTGACTTAAGTTGATGTTCCTTGTCTCTGGTGCAGCCCGGCCAATTGTTGGCCGGGCTGCTATCAGCATCAAACCTCTGCTTTTCAGCGATTGACGAGACGATCCTTCATGACCCGTAGCGCAGACCATGCCACAGCGTCAACAGCCACCCTGACCGTCGATGACAGTCGCCCAGAGCTGTTATCGCTGACCATCGCCGGCCGTCTCGACTTGGCCGGCGCCACGGCTCTATGGCAAACCGCCTGCGCATTGATAGAGCAACGCCGCCCTCGGCAACTACTGCTTATGGCGACGGATATCGACTATTGCGACGGCACCGGTATCGGCCTGCTGGTTGAAATGGAACGCCAAACACTACGGCACGGCGGTAGCTTTAAACTGGATGGACTGCGCGACGAGTTTGCCAAGCTGCGAGAACAATTTGAACTGAGCGAACTAGCCGAACTGCCGAGTTCTCGACCTGAACCTTGCTGCCTGCCGGAAGCCACCGGCATGGCAGTGGCTAAAACCTGGCATGCCCTGCGAGCCTTGGTAGCCTTTACCGGTGAATTGAGTGTGGCGATGCTGGCTGCATTACGCCGCCCCCAGTCTATTCGCTGGCGAGATGTCTGGTTAATCGCCGAAAAAGCTGGGGCAGATGCCCTGCCCATCGTTGCTCTACTGAGTTTTCTGGTCGGCTTGATCATGGCTTTTCAGGCCGCCATTCCCATGCGCCAATTCGGCACCGAGATCTACGTCGCCAACCTGATCGGCCTGGCGACCCTGCGCGAACTCGGCCCCCTGATGACGGCTATCATTCTGGCCGGCCGCTCCGCCTCAGCCTTTGCCGCTGAAATAGGTACCATGAAGGTCAACGAGGAGATCGACGCCCTGACCACCATGGGCCTTAACCCGGTGCCCTTTCTGGTGGTCACCCGGGTATTGGCGGCACTGTTTGTCACGCCACTACTCACCCTGTTTGCCGACCTTTTCGGCCTGGCCGGCGGCTCAGTGGTGCTGCTATCCCTTAACTATCCGTTGGTCACCTACATTCACCAGGTCCAATCCGCCGTCAGTATGGGTGACTGCCTCGGCGGGCTAGCCAAATCCTTGGTGTTCGGCATTATTATCGCCGCCATCGGTTGCCTGCACGGATTGCGAGCCGGCAGTGGCGCCAGCGCCGTGGGCGATGCCGCCACTCGGGCGGTGGTCAGCGGTATTGTTCTGATCGTCATCGGTGACGGTATCTTTTCTGTGCTCTACTACTATCTAGGCATTTAACTTCATGGAAACAGCCGCCACACCCATAATCGAAGTCCAGAGATTGACCGCCGCCTACGGCGAGGAAACAATTCTCGAAAACCTCTCCTTTACGGTTAACCGTGGTGCGGTATTCGTCATCCTTGGAGGTTCCGGTTGTGGCAAAAGCACCCTGCTTAAGCATCTGATCGGCCTCTATCAGCCAGCCAATGGGCAGATATTTATCGACGGTCAAGATCTGGTTTCCACTTATGGAGAATCCCGCCAGACCTTACTACGCAAGATCGGTGTCATGTATCAACACGGCGCCCTGTTCGGCTCGATGACCCTGCTGGAGAACCTCTGTCTCCCCCTGGAGGAATTTACCGAACTGCCGGAGACGGCTCGCAATCTGATCGCCACCATGAATCTGTCGCTGGTGGGGCTTGCCGACTACCATCATTATTACCCCGCCGAGATTAGCGGTGGCATGCGTAAGCGGGCGGCCATTGCCCGTGCCATGGTACTGGGACCGCAGATCCTGTTTCTTGACGAACCATCAGCGGGGCTCGACCCCATTACCTCGGCAGAAATGGATGAGCTGATCCTGCGTCTGGCGGGCAGCCTGGGGATGACCATTGTTGCCGTCAGCCACGAACTACCAAGCATCCATGCCATCGCCGACCAAGCGATCATGCTCGACAAAGAGACCAAAGGCATTGTCGCGAACGGAACGCCACAGCAACTGGCCCACAGCGTCAATCCACACGTGCGCCAATTCTTTGCCCGTCAAGCGGGAAGCTAAGCATTGGAATACAACCTGTATTGGATGGATAATCGGAGGGGAAGGCTGTCACCATGAGTGAACGTGCCAATTACTTCAAAATAGGCCTGTTCGTATTATGCGGAGCGGTTATTGCCGTGGCAGGGTTGCTGGCCCTCGGTGCCGGCTCAATGCTGCAAAAAAAATTCTTCGCCGAATCCTACTTTGAGGAATCGGTACAGGGACTCGACATCGGCTCGCCCATCAAGTTTCGCGGGGTACAGATCGGCCAGGTCGAAACCATTACCCTGGTGGGAGCCGAATACCCGACGGAGAAACGCTACGTGCTGGTGCGCTTCTCCCTCTATCGGGATGCCATCGGCGCCCTGAGCCAGGCGGCGGTCAAACGCTTTGTCGACAGTGAGATGGAGAAGGGCCTGAGGGTACGACTGGCCTTTCAGGGGGTCACCGGGACAGCCTACCTCGAAGCGGACTACCTAGAGGCCGACCGGGCTCCCTGGTTGAGCATCGACTGGCAACCAAACTATCCCTTTTTACCCTCTGCGCCGAGTACCATCACCCGCTACAGCGAGGCCATCGATGGAATCCTGAAGAATATCGAACAGATCGATGTTCAGGCCATAGCCTCCGGTCTGGAAACAGCCCTGGCCGCGATGAACGGTTTCATGGAGAAGGCCCAAGTGGGCGAAATCGGCCAACAGACCGTGCAGTTAATGACCGAACTACGCGCCACTAACCGGCGCCTGGAGCGGATGCTGAAAAAGGCCGAAACCCCCGTCGATACCATTCTGCAAGAGTTGCCGAAGACGGTGCAGAACCTCAACCGGTTGACGGCACAACTCAATGCCCTGGCCGGCGATCTGCCGGAAAATATCGCCCCCCTCGGCAGCACCCTGCGTCGCCTCAACGGCTTGCTGGCCGCCGAACAACAGACCATTGAAGAGACCCTGGACAACATTCAACAGGTGTCGGAAAACCTGCGCGACATCACTGACGACGCGCGCCGCTATCCGGCGCAGATGTTGCTCGGCGCCCCGCCACCGCCCGTGGAGCCATAAACCATGTTCAGCATCCGCTACCGACATCTGCCCTGGCTGATACTACCGGCCTTGTTTCTGCTGACTGGCTGCCTGCGCCTGGAAAAGCCCTATCCGCAGAAGAGCGCCTACCGCCTTGAAGCCATCCCCGCCACCACCACACAGCAACCTCTGTCGAACCGGGTCCTGCAGATTGGCAAATTCGACAGCGCCCCGGCCTATCGCAGCAAAGGTTTCATCTACCGCACCGGTGAGCAGACCTGGCAGAGCGACTATTACCACGAATTCTTTACCCCGCCGACAGCCATGCTCACCGAGCAATGTCGCCGCTGGCTGCAGCAAACGGGGCTCTTCGGCCAGATCAATCAGGGGGGCTACCCGCTGGCCAGCGATCTGTTGCAGGGCCGCATTGTCGCCCTTCATGGCGACTACCGTCCTGGTCGGGCGCCCATGGCGGTACTGGAACTGCAATTGACCCTCATCAACGAGAGTAGAACTCCGGCCCACACCGACCTCAACCGGCTCTATCGCCGCAGCTTGCCCCTGGTGGATAGAGAGCCTGCCACATTGGTCAAGGCCTGGAATGAGGCATTGGCCGACATTCTGCGCGAATTCGAGGCCCAACTGCGGCTGGACCAAAATTCCCTCACGCAGAAGCAGGATCCGGCACAATAGCCGAACCCTGCTGTTTACACCAATGGCTCCCCATCTCCTCAAGCCTGTCAGCAAGTGTTTCAGGAGCAACCGATAGAAACCTCACCCCGGGCCAACGCCATACAAAGGTCGTCGACCGCCGCCAGCTCCGCTGCACAGATTTCCCGCACCGGATCGACAACCTCCGCAAGAGCCCGGCCTGCCTCGGGCCGCACCTGCACCGCTGCCAGCTGCGGCCGATCGATGGGAGCTCCGATACGACTCACCAGGTAAACGTAGACTTCTTTGAGACCGTATACCTGCAGGTAGATATTGCGGGCGATGCGATGGGCGAGAACATTGTATATCTTGCCGACATGACTGACAGGGTTCTTGCCCGCCACCGCTTCGGTGCCCAGGGGACGCCCCACGGCGATCAGGCCGTTGACCCGGTTGCCACGGCCAACCTGACCGGAATCAGCATCTTCGGCCGAAGTGCCGAGCAGGCTCAAATAGACCCCACCCAGACCGCGGCCGGGTCGATCGAGGGCATTGTAACTAACCTGCACCCCCTCCAACCCAGAAAAACCGCCGACAAACGATTCCATATCCTGCAGAATCAATTCCTTGCGAGCAAAATAGCCCTCTTCGCTGGCCACCGAGCCAGCCAGAAGCGGCATGGCCACGGTCAATTCCACATCCCGAGCCCGGCGAACGGCCATCACCTTGACGTCCTCCCCGGTATCGGGGAAACGCTCCTTGAACCCCTTTGCGTTGAGATAGCGTTCCAGCTTCAGGACCGCCTCTTCAGTGGGGCTCAGGGGATAATAGCCGACTGCCGCCGAAGTATCGTTGGCTCCGCGCACCATTCCCGGCCGGGCGAAAATGTCGGCCAGTTCCGTAGAACCGGCACCCAGCACCACCCGGCACTGCAAATGCTGTGCTGGATCGACGAAACGCAGATGCTTACGCAACCAATCCCGAGCCGCCCCGAGGGCAATCTCCCCGACATCCACATACTGACCCTCGAAACAGAGGGTGGCACGATCCCCGATGATCAATTGCATCGGTTTCACCAGCCGACCGCCACCGAACCACTTCTCCACCGCACCGGCCGCCAGCAGCCCCTTGTCGATATTATGATGGAGCACCCGGCCGAACTCCTGAAGATAAGTCCGCGACAGAGCCACGGAAATGGCCTCCATCATAGCATCGCACATGGTGTCAGGATGCCCCTGGCCCTTGCGTTCGACAATTTCAAAAGGGCGTTCATTGGCCGATTCACCGCGCAGCGGTTCAACAGCAATATTCATGGGATCCCCCTTTCGGCAGCCGACCTACGCAC
>JAIOSZ010000244.1 GCA_021107335.1 Desulfuromonadaceae bacterium
ATGCCGGCGTCCCAGGCGCGTTGGGTCAGTTCGCCAAGGATAATCAGCTCGTGGATCTGCGCGCGGTCGGTGGCGTCGGCGATGCAGCCGGGACGGAAGCCGTCACCGAGGGAGAGGGTGGCATCGTAGGGTTTGACCATCTCCAACAGCCGGTCGAAGTGTTCAAAAAGGGGGTTTTCGGCATCGTTGTGGGCCATCCAGGCGACGGTGAAAGAACCGCCACGGGAGACGACCTCCATGATCCGGCCCTCGTTGTCCATGCGCTCGACAGTGGCACGGGTTACTCCGCAGTGCACGGTAATAAAGTCGACGCCGTCATCGAGATGCTTCTGGATGCCGTCGAAGATTTCGTCGACGGTCATGTCGACGATGGCTTTGCCCTTTTTAATTACCGTGTCGCAGGCGGCCTGATAGAGGGGCACGCTGCCGATGCAGGCTTGGGTTTCGGCGATAATGGCGTGACGGATTTCGTCGATAGGGCCGCCGGTGGACAGGTCCATGATGGCGTCAGCGCCGGCAGCGACGGCTACCCGAGCTTTTTCCAGTTCGTTGTCGATGCTGGTGTCGTCATTGCTGGTACCGATGTTGGCATTGACCCGGGTCGGTAGGCCTTTGCCGACGGCAAGAGGCAGGCCGTTACTGTGCAGGTTGTTGTGACAGACGATAGCTGTGCCTTCAGCGATGCGCTGGCGCAGGACTTCGGCGTCGATGTTGGCCGCAGCGGCGGCCTGTTGCATTTTATCGGAAACGATGCCCTGACGGGCGAGTTCGAGCTGGGTCATTAATCTACCTTTCAGATTGTATATATGTAAGCGTGAAAGCTCTGGTTGATGGTGATAAGTCCTGAGAACTATGGTTCAGATCGATGAATTTTGCTCATCAGCTTTTGCGCCGCGGCAAAGTGATTGACCGGTCCGTGACCGGCGCCAAGATCGGGGGCGGTGCGAATCGCCTCGGTAATGAATTCCTTGGCCAGAGCCACCGCCTGGGGAAGGGGATGGCCACCGGCAAGCAGGGCGGCGATAGCGGCGGAGCTGGTACAGCCGGTGCCATGAGTATTGCGACAGTCGATGCGCTTGGCCGGAAGGCGGTACAGGGTTTCGCCGTCAAGCAGCAGATCGATGGCTTCACCGTCGAGATGCCCGCCTTTGAGCAGCACATTACGCGCTCCGAGTTCCTGCAGGCGTCGCCCGGCCCGCTCCATGTCCGCTTCGTTATGGACCGGCAGGTCTGTCAATTCGACCGCTTCCGGCAGATTGGGGGTGAGCAGATAGGTTTGGGGAAGTAACTCCTTGCGGCAGGCTTCGATGGCCTCTTTCCGCAGTAGCGGAGCGCCACCTTTGGCGATCATCACCGGGTCAACCACTGCCAGCAGGCCGTGCTGTTTTAAACGCTCGGCGACCAGGCGAACGATAGTGGCGTCGAGCAGCATGCCGGTTTTAATCACTTCTGGGGCGAGATCTTCCAGCACCGCTGCGAGCTGTTCGTCGACAAAGGCGGCAGGCACCGGGTGAATGCCCCGCACGCCGCAGGTGTTCTGGGCGGTGAGGGCGGTGATGACGCTCATGCCGTAGCTGCCCAGCAGGGTAATGGTCTTCAGGTCGGCTTGAATACCGGCACCGCCGCCGCTGTCGGAACCGGCCACGGTCAGTACTCGGCCGCGGGGTACGGGCTGGCAACGGTTGAACTGCAGGGCGATTTCCCGAGCCGCCAGGGCTGGCGCGGGGTCGGCCATGACCGCCGAGATCAGGGCGATGGAATCGGCACCGGCCGCGATGACTTCGCCGACTCGGTCTCGGTCGATGCCGCCAATAGCCACCAGGGGTATGTTGATCGCTTCGTGAATGGCACGCAAGGTCTCGAGGCCGATATGCACCGCGTCGCTTTTGCTGCCGGTGCGATAGATGCTGCCGACGGCCACGTAGTCGGCTCCGGCCTGTTGCGAAGCGACTGCCTGCTCAACGCTGCGGTTGGAGGTGCCGATGATTTTATCCGGGCCGAGCAGGATGCGGGCTTCAGCGATGGCCATGTCTTGCTGACCTAGATGCACGCCGTCGGCCTGACAGTCTATGGCCAGATGCGGGTCGTCGTTGATGATGAACAGGGCGCCGGCCTCCCGGCACAGGGCGGCGAGCTGTTTGGCCTCGCTCTGTTGCTCCGCGGCAGAGCACTCCTTGGCCCGGTACTGGACGATGGCCGTTCCGCCCTGCAGGGCCGCGTGCACCTTGGCGAACAACTGTTCACCCCGCGAGCCGTCGGTGATGACGTAAAGGCCGGTCAGTTTGTCTTTGGCACTGCTAACCATGGCTAAAAGTCTTTCGTTGCTTGCCGCAAGATTTGCTAAACACGCGCTAAAATAGAAAACGCCACGGCCGGTTACGGGACACGTGACGATAGAAACGGTAATCTGCTCTTGTCGCCGCTTCCCTCCGCCGGTATGACCCGGATCAGGTTCTAAGGGTCGTTCCGCGCTCGGCGGAACTCTCAGTATGATACACCCCTAGCGGTCTGTCGATGCTGCCATTGCATAAAGGAAGCTGTCGGTCTTACCATGAACCGACTGCAAAATCGCCTGATCGGTCCAGCTTCACGACAATTTTCGCCAAATAGCTCTGCTATTCGCTCTCAAATTCTCGAAAACCTTGCCTCGAACAGCCAATTTTTCGTTTCTGTCCGTTAAGTCCGACACCCTCCTGGCCGGTGGCAAGCTCTGTCACCACTGCCGGTAGCAGTGACTCTAGCGGAAGGGGGCCGATTCTGTCAAGGCGAGGGGCCAGTGCCGGCAATATTTGTCCTTTACACCCTTTCGGTGGCGTACTAAAATTTCTTTCTTTATTTATCCTGCACCATACATGTTTTGCTCCAATACTGGATTTTACCATCATGCACCATTGTCAGGGACATCGCCCAACCTACGTTGAAATCGATCTTGCCGCCTTGCAGCACAATTTTCGTCAGGCTCGCCGCCAAGCCGGCGACGACTGCGAGCTGTTGGCGGTGGTCAAGGCCGACGCCTATGGCCATGGTGCCGATCGTGTCGCCCCGGCCCTGCAGCAGGCCGGCGCCGACCTGTTTGGGGTGGCGATGGTCGAAGAGGGGGTGGAGTTGCGCCGGGCCGGGGTCAGCCGTCCGATCTTGGTGTTGGGCGGGGTCTACTCTGGCCAAGAGGCGGAGTTGCTGGCCCATGAACTGGTGCCGGTTATTTTCGAGATGGAGACCGCGCGCCGCCTCAATGCCCTTGCGCTGGCTGACGGCCGGCGACTCTCCTATCATCTTAAGCTCGATAGCGGCATGGGCCGACTCGGTTTTCGTGCCGAGGAATTGCCGGCAACCCTGGCGGCGCTGACCGAGTTGCCGGGATTGGTCATGGACGGCCTGATCTCCCACCTTGCCGTGGCGGACGATCCGACCCATCCCTTTACTAGCGAGCAGGCCGGTTTGTTTCGTGAGGCCCTTAGTCTGGTCCGTGCAGCAGGTTTTACTCCCCGGCACATCCGTTTGAGCAACAGTGCGGCGCTTTTTTCTCGACAGTTTCCTGAGTGCAACCTGGTGCGACCTGGCATCGTGCTGTACGGCGGTCTGCCGGCCCCCGATTTTGCCGAGCGTCTCCATCTGCGGCCGGTGATGAGTTTTCGCACCGCGGTGGCCCAACTCAAGGACGTTCCGGCCGGAACCGGAGTCTCCTACGGTCATCGTTTTGTTGCCGGACGCTCCACGCGGCTGGCGGCGATTCCGGTTGGTTATGCCGATGGCTACAGCCGGCAACTGTCCAATGTGGGCGAAGTTCTGATTCGTGTCCGCCGCGCTCGGGTGGCGGGGACGGTGTGTATGGACTGGACTCTGATCGATGTGACCGATATACCGCAAGTTGAGGTCGGTGATGAGGTGACCCTGCTCGGGAGCGACAACGGCCAGTTCATTACGGCTGAAGAGTGGGCGCAGCGGATTGACACCATTAACTATGAGGTTTTTTGCCAGGTTAGTAAGCGGGTTCCGCGATTTTATCTGGGTGGTTGAGATACAGGCAATCGTAGCCGGCCTTATCCGGTTAGCAATTTGCTTATTGAAGTTCTTAACACTATTGCAAGTAAGAGTTCAAGGTCGCGGGGTTGCGCCCCCGCCCGACGCCCTACTCTTTTTACGCGCCA